>JBGSLE010000156.1:0-17206 GCA_041740875.1 Pontiella sp.
GCGCCAGTACGCGATGGCCGAACTGCTGCGGGCGCGCGGGGCGGACATCGACCGCATAAAAGTCAACGGAATGACCTCGCTGCACCAAGCCATCGAAGAACGCGACTACCAGACCGCCCGCTTCCTCATCAACCAAGGCGCCCGCACCGATATTCCCGACGCCAAGGGCGAGACCGTCGACGACCTCCTCCGCCGCAAGCAGCTCCAGGGCTTGATCGAGATGGTCGAGCAGCGCGACCATCCGGAAGCGGCGTCCGTGCCCGGCGAGAACGCACCCCCGGTGGATCCCTAAACCGTTGCTCCGGCGGATCTACGCCATGGTGCTGTAGTTTGGCGGATTCCACTTCTTTTAAATAAGCATCACAATGCTTGAATGGGGTGGAAACTAGTATTTTTTACTAAAAAGAACGTAATCTCCCCTTTGACACCCGAACCCATGCCCCGGTAAAGTTTGTGACCATTTCGTTTCAAGGGGGTATATCATGGGGAAGTCAGGGGTTTTGGGATGTTGTTTTGGATTGCTCGTTTTACTTGTAGCAACGGGCAGCTTTGGGCAATCGAGTCCGATTGAAAATCAGACCCAGGTGGCGATTACGTCCGTCTGGAATGTGGCGACCAATTTATATGTGGGGCAGGTTTCGGGCGGGAACGGCCTGACCATTGCCAACGGGGGGCGGGTTTCGACCGAATACTATGTGTATGTGGGCGAGGGACCCTCCGCCAACAGCAATCTGGTCGTGATCAGCGGTGCGGGATCCGAGCTCAGTTGCAACGGAACCCGGGTTGGCTCGCGAGGCTCGTTCAATGAACTCAGGATTGAAGACGGCGGCGCATTCCGCAGTTCCATCGCGGGCTTCTATTCGGCGGTCGGCGACTGGGCAGGGAGCGATCATAACCGCTTGACGGTGGATGGATCGAATTCGCTTTGGGAGGCCAATTTTATTGCCGTCGGCAATAAAAGTTCATTCAACAACCTATCGGTGGTTCGCGGAGGGCATGTCGTTGCCAATGTATCCATGCTGATCGGACGCGAGAACGGTGCGGCGCTTAATCGGGTTGATGTCTCAGGGACGGGATCGCGGGTTGATGTTTCCCGCCATTTATACATGGGTTGCGAATGGACGGATAGTGTAACGAACGTAACAGATTCCGGCGGAACCGGGAATGCCGCGGCGGTGGAAGATGGCGGAGTCTTCAATGTGCTCCTGAATATCTACAACCGTAACCAGTCGCTGATACAGGTCGCGCCTGCTTCAAAAGTATATTGCCGTCAGGATTATTTTCAGGACACCGGAGCGGAGCTTCGGATCATTTGCGCGCCCGATTCCGCCAACAGTGGACAGCTGATCGTGATGGGGAATGCAAGTCTGGGTGGAATTTTGACGATCGAAACCGATGCCGGATTTGTTCCGTCTGCTGGATATTCCGTACGGGTGATGAATATTTCTGGAGAGACAAAAGGGCAGTTCGCCTCCGTCTCTCTGCCGGTATTGCCAGCCCTTTTGAGCTGGGACACTTCCATGCTGTATTCAAACGGCACACTGGTTGTGGTCGGGAAAAAGGATCCGGGGCTGGTTTATGGAAGCAAATGGCTCGACCTGAATTCCAACGGGGTTCGGGAAGTTCAGGAACCCCCGCTCAAAAATTGGAAAATCTACACGGACTTGAATGACAACCAGACGTTCGATGAGGGCGAACCGTTTGCCCTGACCGACACCAACGGCAACTATGTGCTGACGGTTCCGGGCGGACTCAATTCAATCGGAGAAATTCTTCCCGCAGAATGGCTGCAAACCTATCCTGGAGGTTTCGGCGATGCCGATTTCAGTGCAACACTGTCGGTGTCGAATACCTGCTACGCGCCGAATGTCCTGAATTATGCCTTCACCAAGTTGCCGCCGGCCATTGGCGACGGAACGCTGTCGATTTATGCCGTTGCAGACCTGAATGGCAGCACGGAGTACATTGAGCTGTCTGCTGACGGGATATCTTTGGGCACAATTTTCACCACGGGCGGATACCAGATGCTGCCGTCCGAAACGATCGTGAGCCTTCCGCTTTCCATACTGAACGAATTGTTGGCAGACGGCGCATCCACCTTCCGGGCAACGCCGTCGAGTAGCGTGAATAACCTAGGAGCCACGGAGCTCCGGTTGACGTTGCAATACCCCGCCATGAACGGACTGCATTCCGTCGATGTCGGCTCGGGGGGATCTGTTTCCAATATTAACTTCGGCAATGTAATTACCGGCTTATATGTGAATGTCGTGCTTCCCGATGCCGTCACAGAAGGTGATGGTTCGGTTTCCGGGCAGCTTCAACTTGGACACCCGTGTTACGTGGATACGATGCTGAGCTTGTTCTCCGACGATCCGACCGAACTTTCGGTTCCAAGTAACGTGATGATTCCGGCCGGAGAATCGAACGCCGTTTTTGAGGTTGTTGTTGTCGACGACGCGCAACGCGATGGTTCGCAGCCGGTTTCCATTCGAGTGTCATCGGCTGGATACCGATCCGGAACATGTGCTGTGCTCGTCCATGACAACGAAACCGCCGCGCTCGCGCTTGCGCTTCCCCAGACCACCTTTGAGGGTGCCGGATCGATTTCGGGTGTCGTAACGGTCACGCCTGCTCCCGATACAGATATCTCCGTTGAATTGATCTCCAATCATCCCGCTAAAATTCCGGGCAAGCGCATCGTTGTCGCGGCCGGAATGACGGTGGCTTCGTTCTCCCTGGATGTTCTCGATGACAATCTGATGGATGGCGTCCAGACCGCCACCATCAGCGCCCATGTTGAAAACTGGCAAAACGGCTCCGCCTCGGTCTTTATCTTTGATAATGAATCTTCCGCCTTGTCCGTCTCGTTGCCGGAATCGTCGGTCGAAGGCGATGGCCTGCTGACCAATGCCGGTGTGGTGAGTGCCTCGGGCGTGGCGGTAACCGATATCCAGGTGGCTCTTGCGAGTACAGATTTATCCGAAATTTCCGTTCCGGCTTTCGTGACCATTCCGCAGGGCGCGTCATCGGTTTCATTTGATATCGCAGTTCAGGACGACGCCGAAACCGACGGGCAGCAGCTGAGTTCGGTCATCGCCAGTTCCCCCGGTTTTGTTCCCGCTTTCGACTCCATGCTGGTTTTCGATAACGAGGTGCATCACTTTACATGCGGCATAGTCGATTCCCAGCAGGTTGCCGGGATCGCCTTTGCCTGGAGTGTAGTGGCGGAGTCTGTTGATGGCGTTGTGCTGTCTGCCTACGATGCATCTGTCGGGCTAAGCGCGCACGGCGATGCGGGTTTCCTGCCCGTAGTTCCCTCTTCGCTAAATTGCTCAAACGGGCTTTGGAGTGGCAATGTTTCCATCGGCGGAATAGGCATCAATGTCGTTCTGGTCGTTGACGATGGGGCCGGGCATTCCGGAACCAGCTCGGTATTCAATGTGTCGGGATCATCGATTATCATTACACCTGAAGCCCTGACCAATACCCTTGTTGTCGCCGGCGAATCCATAACCCGAACCATGGTTATCTCCAACGCAGGCAACGTCGATTTGGAATTTGAGATCCAGGGCGTGGGCTCGGAAGAGGAACCGCAGGATCCCAGCCTGATTGCCTACTACCCTTTCAACGGAAACGCCAATGATGCAAGCGGTAATGGGCATGACGGTACAGAAATGGGTTCATTTTCATATACGAACGGAATTTCCGGCCCTGCTGCCGTGTTCAATGGAACAAATTCAAAAATCCAGATTCCGCATGATGAAAACCTGAATTTGGATGATCATTTCACCATTTCGCTGTGGATTAAATCGAATGGAGCCAATCCGTATGTTGGATTGCTTTCAAAAATTCAGAGTAATGTGCCGCGAAATGGCTATCTTCTTAATGCAAATACGTCACTAGGTGATGTGATGATGGGAATGAACAAGTCCTGGCCGAGTGTTCAAGGTTATGCATCCTCAACCAACAGTGTGCTCGACGGAAAATGGCGTCATATTGTGACCACCTATGACAATGCAAATCTTTCCTTGTACGTCGACGATCAGCTACATATGCGAGTTGCATATACCAATGGACTTTCCATCAATTCAATGCCTCTCTATATCGGCTGGGATCCCTACTACATCACGTCTCAGCAACGCTACTTCAATGGCGAGATGGACGAGTTGCGCATCTACAACCGCGCGCTGTCGGAATCGGAAATCTCGGATCTCTACAACGAAACGGATGGCGATGCGGGATTGATTGCGTCGTACCCGTTCAACGGCAATGCCGCCGATGAGTCGGGTAATGGGCATGACGGAACGGTAAGCGGCGCAACACTGACGGCTGACCGGTTCGGCAATGCCAACAGCGCCTATCGTTTTGATGGCATCAACGACCTTATTGCCGTACCTGATCATGCTGATTTCACCGTTTCGGATGTATCGATCGTAGCGTGGATTCGAACAACGGACGCAAGCGACCATAAACACATTACCTCGTGCTACGGCATCGAGTCTGATTCCGATTGGCATAGCCTATATGTCAGGAGTGGCTCCGGGGTTGCTGCTTGGCAAGTCGATCCTGGCGGCACTGTTACGCCCCCATATTCTCTCGGAACAACGTCTTTGGTGGACGGGGAGTGGCATTTGCTGGTCGGTGTGCGGGACACGTCCACGGCACGACTGAAGGTGTATGTAGACGGCGTTTTAGAATCGACCTCTTCCGATATTTCCACCAATGCACTCGATCCCAACGTTGATTTCTGGATTGGCGGACAGAATAGCTTTAGCACTCGATTCTTCAATGGTGATATCGACGACGTACGCATCTACAGCCGTGCGCTGTCGGCGGCTGAAATCGCTGAGCTCTACAACGAAACGGATGGCGATGCGGGATTGATTGCGTCGTACCCGTTCAACGGCAATGCCGCCGATGAGTCGGGCAATGGGCATGACGGAACGGTGAGCGGCGCAACACTGACGACCGACCGATTCGGCCATGCGGATAGCGCCTATCTGTTCGATGGAGTGAATGATTGTATCGAAGTTCCTGATAGCACGACGCTCCGTTTGAGTGGAACCGATTTTACCGTCAGCACCTGGGTCTATGAAACGGCGCGAAATACATCCTATTCGGACGCGATGATTGCAAAACGTGGTTCTGGTAACGGATGGTTTTCTGGAATTGTAGGTAGTGCCGCTGGAAGTACGCTTAGCGGTAAGCTTGGCTACCAAGTCTCTGGTGGAGTCGATCGATATAGCTCCGCTTCCATTCCTTTGAACGCATGGACGCATACCGTAATGACCTACGATCTGGCCTCTCAAACCATGCGGTTCTACATCAATGGCATTCTGGATTCCGAAACAACGGGAATTCCGTCGCCCAATGCTGCAACGACCGCGAACCTGGTCATTGGCAGGGATAGCGCATCAACATCATATGCGTTCCACGGAGCCCTCGACGACGTGCGCATCTACAGCCGCGGGCTATCGGAATTGGAAATTATTGATCTCTACAATGAAATGGATGGCGATGCGGGATTGATTGCGTCGTACCCGTTCAACGGCAATGCCGACGATGAGTCGGGAAATGGGCATGACGGTACGGTGAGCGGCGCAACGCTGACGACAAACCGGTTTGGCAACGCAGATAGCGCGTTTTATTTCGATGGAGTCAATGATCGGATCGACCTTGCCAAGGAAGCGTTGGATTTTGAGCGGACAGAGCCGTTCACACAATCGTTCTGGATTAGAACCAGTGATAGTTCCATCGGCAATGAAATGGTTGCGAAAATGGATCCAAACGGTGTTCATAAGGGGATCTCAGTAAGTCTCTATTCTGGATATCTGCGCGTACAGTTGATTAACAGCCACCTGTACAACGCGATCAGGGTTGAGGGCGCATCCATTCTTAGCGATGACCTGTGGCACCATGTTGTTGTTAGCTATGATGGTTCTTCGAGGGCATCGGGCATAAGCCTGTACGTTGATGGCTCTCCAGAGGTTACACTCCGGTATAATGACAATTTGACAGGCTCGATCCTTAACGACATCGCGCCATCGATCGGGGCTCGAGTCTCAGAGCAATACTACCAGGGAACGCTTGATGATCTACGCATCTACAACCGCGCGCTGTCAGAATCGGAAATCTCGGATCTCTACAACGAAACGGACGGCGGCGAAGATCCTGGATCGGCCTCGTGGATTTCCGCGAATTCAATATCGGGAATCGTGGCACCGGGATCGAGCGTGAACATCGCGCTTAACTTTGATGCCGCGGGAATGGTGGCGGGCGACCATACAAACGCCGACCTTGTTGTCGTGTGCAACGATGTGCTGTCGATTTCCAACGGAGTGCCTGTTTCGATGTATGTGGTGCCGCCAGCGCCGGGCATGGTCGCCGAGCCGGAGTTCACGACAGGCGGCTCGAACACGGTTGCCTGGAGCATGGTGGATGGGCCGGTGTCGTATTGGGTCGAGGTGGCAACCGCTACCAACGTGGCTGCCGCTCAGGACTCGGGTTGGATCGATGCAACCAACCACACGTTTGGCGCTCTTGCAGCTAATACGCTCTACTTCTTCCGCGCGAAGGCCTCCGTCGATAGCGAAATCGGTCGGTTGGCCGGCCCTTGGTCGGATTGGGTTTGGTCGACGCAAATGCCAGATCTGACGGATTCCGACGGCGATGGTCTGCCCAACTGGTGGGAGCAAATGTATTACGGCGGCCCGACCAATGCCAATCCGCTGGCAGACGCCGACGGCGACGGGCAGGACAATCGCGCTGAATTCATTGCGGGAATGGATCCGACCAATGCGTGGTCCACCTTCATGGTCAACACGGTTGATTCTCCGACCAATGGGGTCTTCATGCTCAGCTGGGATGCCGTGACCGGCCGCGTCTATTCCGTGGGCTGGAAGGATTGCATGACCAATGCATTTCAAACGTTGGAGGACAACATCCATCCTCCGCAAAACAGCTATACGGACAGCGTTCATGCAACCGAGGAATGCGGATTCTACGTGATCAAGGTGGAATTGGACGGTGCGCCGTCCGCACCGCTATCGGTTCCGCCGGTGCCGTAGCTCTATTGACCCAATATTTGAATTCCATGGTGAATACCCGGGGGAGCGTTTGATGAACAGATTGATAAACCGTTGTGTTGTTCCGGTGTTGCTTGGCGCGTGCGTTTCTGCGCTCGGCCATGCCAATCCGATCGAGGGAGGAACCACCGAATTCGTTTCCGACCAATGGAACGTGCCGCTGCCGTGGTTGATGGTCGGTTCCAATTCGAGCAGCAACATGCTGTATGTCTCCAATGGCGGGCTGGTGAACAGCCAAATCGGGATCATCGGCAACAATGCCGGATCGAAGGAAAATACGGTATTTGTGTCCGGCTCCAACGCGGTGTGGCACAGCGCCATGGAAATCGCCGTCGGAAACCTTGGAAGCGACAATGCGTTGGCGTTGTTCGGAGGCGGGCAGGCCGATACGGCCAATCTCCATATCGGCAAATCCTCCAGCAATAACTTTGCCTTGGTCTCTGGTCATGGATCGACGTTGAACGCATCGGCGCTGAATGTCGGCTATACCGGTGCCGATAATGCGCTGATGGTCGGCAGCGGGGGGCTCGTCGAATCCGGCAACGCAAGCATGGGCTACTGGATTGGTTCCGCAGGAAACAGCGCCCTGGTTATGGGCTCGAACGCCGTTTGGAAAAATTCAGGTCGTTTGAATGTGGGCGAACACGGGGCGGACAATCTGCTCATGGTGGTCGATGGTGGCGCACTCCAGAGCCCGGTCATCAATGTCGGGGTGCAATCCTATTCCTCAAACAACATAGTCAGCGTGCGCGGAGCCGATGCACTTCTTACCTCCTCCGAGCTCACTATTGGCGGAACGGCCACCGCCGCCGGGGGAAGCGGAAACCGCGTTTCGGTAGGCAACGGCGGCACCGTCGCCACCACCGACCTCACGATTCATTCCGGCAACTCCCTCGACCTCAACGACGGCGGCACCTTCGCGATCAACAATGATTTCAATGCCTCCATGGGTGGATTCAACTGGAACGATGGCGGGCAACTGAGGCTTACGGGCGCCCTCTCGGGGATGCCTACGCAAGGATACTTGCTGGATGATTATGAAATGCTCGACGGAGAAGGCCGTAGCCTGGTCCTGGATGGAGGTACTTGGAGCAACGGCACCCCGAACATTGCTGTTGGCTGGAATGGTTCCGACAACACGGTGGTGGTAACCAACCAAGGCCAGATCGGCTCCTTCTACGGCAGAATCGGTTTCAATGAAGGTTCGGACGACAATACTGTTGTATTAACTGGATCGGGTTCTGTCTGGACTAACGAGAGGTTTTTCAAAGTTGGTGAACGTGGTGCCGGGAACGAGCTTCTCATCGAAGCAGGGGCGGATGTGGTTAACAATGGTTTTGGATCTATCGGGGACTATTGGAATGCCAGCAACAACTCAGTAGTGGTTTCGGGGGCAAATTCGACTTGGCAAAACAGACATGACTTGTACGTTGGAAACCAAGGAACCGGAAACACGCTTACCATTGCTGAAGGTGGGTCGGTTGATAATGCTTCCGGCACCATCGGGGCGTCTGGTGGCGGCAATTCCGTTCACGTCATAGGGAAGGATTCTGTTTGGAGTAATCGCGGTAATCTCGATATCGGGCAGATGAGTTCGGGCAATACGCTGGAAATAGCCTCAGCCGGCCGGGTTTCCAGTGTCTACGGAAGGATTGGGAGTGGTTCCGGTGCCTCTGGAAATGGCACGCGTGTGGACGGTGCCGGTTCGGAATGGATTGTGGGGCATGGGCTCGCTGTTGGCTATTCTGGAACCAGCAACAGGCTGGAGATCATCAATGGCGGTGTTGTGTCCTGCGAGTCTGGCCACATTGGCCAACGGGATTCCGCCGCTAATAATTCGGTGTTGGTATCCGGGAAGGGGTCCTTGTTTGAATGTTCAAGCACGTTGAACATGGGGGGAGAGTTTTTGCACGGAACTTGGCGCGATAGTGGGTCAAACAACACGCTGGTTGTTGAGGATGCCGCGAAGGTGTTGGTAGGCAATGTCGATGAGAGCCAGGTGCTTCCCTATATCGGGAACGAGAGCGCGATTGCCGTGGGTGACTCGGCCGGCAATGGCGCGATGGTGGTGGCCAACGGTTCGTTCGTGAACACCGGCTATGGCATCATCGGTTCGGCGACCGACGAGCGCGGCTCGGTGGTCGTGACCGGCTCTGGCACGGTGTGGAGCAACCGCGACGATATGTATGTGGGCTATGCCGGCTCCGGCAGCGAGCTGACCATCAGCGATGGCGGCCGTGTTGAAAACGGCTATGGCTTGGTCGGCTGGGTTTCGGGGTCGGACAGCAACAAGGTGACTGTGGCCGGTTCGGGGTCGGTTTGGCAAAGCACCAAGGAACTGCGCATTGGCGGCGACGGCGCGGGCAACCGCCTCGACGTGGTCGATGGCGGCCTGGTGATGAGTGCCGGCGGCGTAGTTGGCCGCAGCCGCGGAGGCGACGGCAATGTGGCTTCGGTTTCTGGAACAGGTTCGGTATGGAACGCCGGATCAGGCATGTCGGTGGGTGCCTATGGGGACAATAACCTGCTTGAAATCAAAGAGGGTGGACTGGTGGTCAATGCCATCGGTCGCATCGGCGATGGCGACGGCACCGGGAACCTGGCGCGGATTACCGGCGATGGTTCCGTATGGCGCAATCTGAGTACTTTGTTTGTCGGCAGCGAGGGCGATGAGAGCCGGATGGAAATTCTGGCTGGCGGGCGCGTCGAGAATGTTGCCGGGAGAATTGGGCAGTATGGCGCAAATAATTTCGTGCTGGTATCCGATGCCGGATCGGTCTGGAACAACAGCGGTTCGTTGCACGTCGGTGAGATTACAGGAGGCAATTCGCTCGTGGTTTCCAATGCCGGCCAGGTGGTCAGCGGATCGGGAAGCCTGGGAGCCGTGCTCAATTCCCACAACAACAACGTGACGGTCACGGGCGCGGGATCGGAATGGATCGATCGCGGTGGACTGACGGTCGGGGCAGCGGGACGTAACAACTCCATGGACATTTTGGATGGAGGTTTGGTGGTATGTGCGAACGGTGCTATTGGCGACTCGTCATTGACGTCCGGCAACCGTGTAACGGTTTCGGGGAGCGGCTCAATGTGGAGCAACACCGCCAACCTAACCGTTGGAACCACATCGGGGAACAACCGGCTCGAGATTGCCGCGGGCGGCCAAGTATACAGCGAAACGGGCACGGTCGGCGGAAACGGGTTTTCGGCAAACGGAAACCAGGTGGATGTCAGCGGTGCCGGTTCCCTCTGGGAAAGCGGTGGTCAATTAACCATTGGAAACAAAAGCGATTACAACGCACTGAATATCACCGCCGGGGGACGTGTTGAAGACCAGGTCGGCATCCTTGGCTACGACCGCAATTCCAGTGGAAACAGCGCCGCGGTATCGGGCGCGGGGTCGGTCTGGCAGAACCGCAATGAACTCCATGTCGGTTATGCGGGCTCGGACAATAGCGTTTTGGTGACCAACGGGGCGGCGCTCTATAGCCAATCGGGATCAATCGGCGAAATGGAGAGGGCGCGGGGGAACTCCGTGGTGGTAACGGGCGCTGGGTCGGTCTGGAAAAACGACGGAGGAATTTGGGTGGGGTATGCCGGGAACGAAAACGCCTTGGATATTGCCGATGGTGCCTCCGTGCATGCTTCGTCCGTCGTGGTGGGAAGTGGAGCGAGTGCAAGCAACAATACCCTCACGGTTTCCGGTGCGCAGTTGGTAGTCGATGCCGATTTCCCGATGACGAGCCCTGCATGGCTGATTGTCGGCGGTGAAGGGTCGGGGAATGCGATGCGCATTTCCGACGGGGGAACAGTAGTCAGTAAATATGGGATGATCGGAAACAGCGCATCGGCTTCCAATAATCTGGTGTCGGTTTCCGGAAATGACTCAAGCTGGCATGTCGCCGACAATCTGCTGCTCGATGGAGTGCATAATCGTCTGGAGATCACGGACGGAGGAGCGGTGCAATGCGTCGGGACCTCCTTCGGGCAAACCTTTAGCCATGGGAATTCGATACTCGTGTCGGGCGCAGGGTCGGTGCTGGGCATCGACACACGATTGCACGCCATACGGGGAGCCGGGCACTCGCTCACGGTCGAGGATGGCGGCTGGGTGCTGGTCGGAGAGGTGGATGCGAACGAACTTCCAACCCTTGGAAGTTCGGGCGGGATTGCGGTTGGCGACGATGCGGAAATGGTTCTCGGCAGTGGCTCCACGGTTGATAGCGGCTATACCTATATCGGGGCAGGCACCAACGGGAATGCGGAAGTGGTTGTTCAGGAAGGTTCCGTTTGGAATAACCAGAACAGCTTCTACCTCGGCACAGAGGGCGGAAGTAACTCTCTGATTATTTCCAGAGAGTCTTACGTGGGGAACACGGTTGGCGTGGTCGGGCTCAATGCTTCCAGCGAGGGTAATTCGGCACTCGTTAGCGGATATGGAGCAACCTGGCAGAACCGTGAAGGTCTTTATCTCGGCGGACTTAAAAACGGCACAAACTGGATTGAAGGCGGAGCCGGAAATTCGGTTGTTGTGGAAACAGCCGGTCGGGTTCTGGTAGGTAATACACGACCGGGGTCGGTGCCGTATTTGGGAACGGAATCCGGCGTAGTGGTCAGCGGAACAGATGTTGCGGAACTGGTGGTCGGCAACGGTTCAACACTTCAGGCGGAGAACACGTTGATCGGAGTTGCCGATGCCGAAAACGGATATGTTCTGGTCACAGGGGCTGGTTCCGTTCTGACGAACTACGGAAGCCTGCACGTCGGTTATTCCGGCACGGGAAACCGGTTGGAAATAAAGGATGGCGGTCAGGTGGACAGCGCGCATGCAACCATTGGCTATCAAACGGAATCAATCGGAAATATCGCTGTAGTCTCCGGCCCCGGTTCAGTTTGGAACTCCGGCAGTATTGCCGTCGGAATGTATTCCTCAAACAACCTGCTGGTCGTGACCGACGGCGGGCAGGTGCACAGTGCGGGCGGAACCATCGGGTCGGCCATCAAGGCAAGCAGTAATCTGGTTCAGGTTGCGGGCCAGGGCTCCGCATGGCTGAACGAATCATCGGTCATCATTGGCAATTACGGCGTTGGGAATGTGCTCGAAGTCAGCGAGGGCGGAAGGCTGACGTCCGCTCAGGGTATTTTAGGCAATGATGGTATCGGCAAAAATAACTCGGTGGTTGTGATGGGCACGAATTCCGTCTGGAATAACCAGGAAAACCTGTTGGTGGGCCGGCGGGGTAAAAGCAATCAGCTGAAGGTTCTCGATGGGGGAACCGTTGATACGCTGAACGCACACATTGGTTTTTATCTCAATGCTGATAACAACGGCGTAGTTGTGGCAGGGCAGTCCTCGACTTTACGGGTGAAGGAACAACTCACCCTTGGCGTATTCAGGTCCGGCGACTATTGGCTCGATAGTGGAACCGGCAACTCTCTGACGGTTTCCAACAGCGGCTGGGTGCTGGTGGGCGATGTGGATACGAATAATGTTCCAACCCTTGGAAGTGGCGGTGTGCTGGTGGTTGGCGATGCATCCGGCAATCCGGAAATGATTATAGCTAATGGATCATCGGTTGATAACGCGCACGGATTTGTCGGCCTTGGTGCCGGTGAGTCGGGGCGCGTGGATGTTTATGGCGAAAATTCGTTGTGGAACAACTCCAGTTATCTGCATGTGGGCTATGAGAGTTCGGGCAATACACTGGAAGTTACAGACGGCGCGCGGGTGCATGCCGGCTGGAACAGCACGATCGGCTATGCCGACGGGGCCGATGGGAACCGCGTGGTGGTGAGCGGGGAAGATTCTGTGCTGAGTACCGGCTGGGGAGTACCCATTGCTCGACCAATTACGATTCCCCCGATTTCGATCTGGCCGCTGCCGACCAATCAGATTCCAATCATTGGATATCCGCCGATTGATTTTCCGCCATACATCACTCCGTTCCCGACCAACCCGTGGCCGCCCTACATCGTCTATACTATGCCGACCAATTTTGTGCCGATCAATCCCGGCAGCGGATCGGTCTGGAACAGCGGCGGTAATTTGATCGTGGGCAGTGTCTCCAATAATGTGCTGATCCTCACCAACGGCGCATCGTTTGTTGGCGGCGAAGGGCTGCAGATCAGCTCCGGCAATCAACTCGTTGTTCATAACGGCGGTTTTGTAGGCGGCAACGGCGGGCTGATTCTGAATGCCACCAACGGGCTCACGCTTGGATCGGCGACTGCGATCGGCGGCTTCGGTCTTGTGATTGGAACCAGCAATGCTGTGATTACAGCTGGAACGTTCACGGGCGGGGCCATCGGCGGTGAACCTGTGGTGGTAACAAACTATCCACTTCCTATGTATCCGGTAGTCGCAATCCGTGTGGAAGCGAGTATGGGCGAGCTGACGGTGGGCCGCGGTGGATCGGATAACACGTTGGATATTCTGGACGGCGCAACAGTGAGCAGCTTCCAGGGCATTATCGGAGAAACTTCCAATGCCTGGAACAATGCCGCCTTGGTGGTTGGAACGAACTCCGCATGGAATGTTTCGCGCGATTTCTACCTGGGCGGCCGCATGTCGCCGTACTCTTACATGACTTCCGATGGTTGGGAAAATGAGTGGGTGAACGGCGGGCAGGGGAACTCGCTTTATGTCGGCAACGGCGGTTTGGTGACCGTCGGCCAAAACATGGCCAATCGCAACCATTCAGAAGTCACCGTCGAATCCGCCGGCCAGATTGAGGTAGGCGGGAACTATTATCAGGATGCGAGTTCGGTGCTTCGTTTCGGCCTCTCGACCAATGCCACGGGCGTTCCGGTCAACGGGCTTGTACGCGTGGTGGGAACGGCTGAGTTTGAAGCGGGTGCAACCCTTGAGCTTGCCAGCCAGGTCGGCGCACTGGCGTTCGACACGTTCTACACCAATAAGCTCATCGAAGCCGATAAGCTGATTGTGGCCGGCATTGAAAATCCCGATGCGCTCGATCTCGAACTGCTAAACGCCTCTGGCTCCTTGGTGGATGTGCTCTTCTGGGAAAACGATGCGGATATCTACGGATTGGTCGGCCGCCGGTATCTGGCCGACAGCGCGGGCTTCGTTGAGGGCAGTATGATGGCAATGCTCTCCAAGGAGATCGACGATCTTTCGCTGCTGGGCGATCCGGCCGCGTCGACGATGATCAACGCCCTCAACGGCATGTCGGGCAGCCAGCAACATTCGCAGTTGAGCCAGCTCTATGTGCGCGGAACGCCGAGTTATCTCCACGCCGAAGGCATGACCGAAGGCATGGCGGAAAATCGAAAGCGGTTAACTCGCCATACTTCGAGCATCCCGGCTCCCGCAGGCGTGGCCGGACCCTACGAAGGCGAACAAGGCATTCAGGGGTGGGTCAAGCCCTACGGCGCCTGGGCGGAGCATTCGGCGCAGGGCGGATTCAGCGGATACGACCACAGCGTCTACGGCACGCTGGTCGGGTTCGACCTGCCGCTGGAAACCGCATTGCTGGGCTTGGCGGGCGGCTATGGCCGTTCGGTCGTCAGCCAGTACGATGGCGACCACAGCGAGGCCAAGACCGGCTATGGCGTGCTCTATCTGGACTGGGGCACGGAGGCGTGGTTTGGCCAGGCGAACATGGCCTATGGGCAAAGCAAGGTGGAGCAGCGGTCGGGCACGGTATTCGGAACCGACGCCGATTTCGACGCCGATAATTTTGCCGTCTACGCCGGCGGCGGAAAGACGATTTGGTTCGGTAAAAGCGGATTCCTGCTGGAGCCGAAGGGCTCGCTTCTGTGGAGCTACTACAACCAGGATGCCCATACGGAGCAGTCCATGGCTGGGGTTGCCCGCGAGGTGGAGCCATATAGCCGCGACAGCGTACTTTCGAGCCTTGGTGCCACTCTGGCCTACCAAAAGGAATATGAGACCGCCATCGTCAAGCCTGAGATTCGCTGTTTCTGGTTGCATGAGTTTTGCGATGACGCCGATGCGGTGGGCTATCAGTTGGCCAACGGAACCGGAGAATACTATTACCTGATGCCGGCTCCCGAGGCGGATGTCTTGGAAGCGGGCGCGGGCCTCTCCTGCCGCTTCCACGACGAGCTGGAGCTCGGCCTCGATGTCGATTGGCGCGTCGCGCCCGATTATACCGCCTACTCCGTCGGCGGACGGGTCGTGCTGGAGTTTTGATTCGGCGAAGCATGGATCCCGGCCCTCTCCGGAAAAGGTTTCCCAAGGATTGGAACTAATCTTGCGTGTTGTTCCAATCCTGTTGTTTACTGGAAGCGTATGTTTGCGGAGTTGTTGCCACCCAAGGAGGAGCCATGTTTCCGAAGACCCTGATATTTTCCTGCGTGCTGCTGTGTGCGGCAGGCGCGGTTGCGCAAAGCAATCCGATCGAGGGCGGCCGTACGGTCGCCATCAACGGCAACTGGAACCTGGGCAGTGCCGAGCTGGGTGTTGGAACCGGTTCCTCCGGCAACAGCCTTAACATCACAAACGGCGGGCTGGTTTCGGCGGCGAGCGCCCTTTTCGGCGGCGATGCGCCCGGCGCGGACAACGTGGTTTCCGTCAGTCTGGGAGGCGAGTTGTACGTCACGAACGGCCTTGTGCTGGGCGATTCGGCCTCCCGCAACCAGCTCTTGGTTGCCAACGGCGCGGTCTATTCCGCTTCGGGCATCGTCGGAAACCAATCCGCCGCCACGGGCAACCGGGTGGTCGTCTCGGGCACGAACGGCACCTGGGCGGTGGATGGAACCTTGACGGTCGGGAACGCCGGCGACGGGAACGAGCTCCTGGTGCGGGAGGACGGGTTCCTCGGGGCGTCGAAAGTGGTGGTCGGTCAAGGCGCGGGGGCGGTTTCCAATGTGTTGGCCGTTACTGGGAAGGGAGCCCTCTTCACCGATGAACTGGTGGTTGGTTCCTCCGGTTCCGGCAACCGCGCGGCGTTTACCAACGGGGCCTTTTTGCTGGTGCTGGATACCTCGGTCGGCGCGTCCTCGAACGCGGTGGGCAACACGATTTTGGCCAGCGGAACCAATACCGTCTGGCTCAACAGCGGCACCCTCTCGGTTGGCGCCGCCGGCAACTCGGGCAACAGCGTCACCATCACCAACGGCGCCGTCCTGATCCTGCGTGAGAAGCTGAAGATCGCGGGAACCAACAACCAGTTCAACCTTGCCGCCGGCGGTTTCTTCGCCATCGAGACCAATTTCAATGCCTCGATGCAGGGGTTTAATTTCAATGAGGGCGGAACGCTCGGCGTCGGCGGAACGCTGACCGGCATGACGAACGCGCTGGAAAACCGGCGGGGGCTGGTGCTTAGCGGCCAAAATGCGCAGTGGAACCTTGGAGCGGACAACCTGGTGGTGGGAGGAAGCTCCTCCAGCAATAGGTTCGAGCTGAGTGCTGGCGCCGTGGGTACGGTCGGCGGACTGTCGCTAGGTACCGGATCGAACGCGTTCGGCAATGCGGTACTGGTTACCAACGCCGCCGTTTTGTCCATTGCGGGCGACCTCCAGATCGGCGCGGTCAGCAACAGCGGCAACCGTATGACGATCGGGTCGGGCGGGCTCGTTTCTGTTGGCAACAGCGTGGCAATCACGGGCAATGGCAACGGCCTCGTCCTGAATGACGGCAGCTGGCTGACGGTCAGCAATCACTTCGACGCCGCGATGGACGGATTTGATTTTGGCGGTGGTGCCACGCTTGAAATCGGCGGGACGCTGTCGGGCCTGGGGCAGTCGCTTGATTCGGAGCGCACGGTGATCCTCAACGGGGCTTCCGCCTTTATGGATACGTCCGCAGGCGGGTTTTTCGTCGGAAGCAACACGGCGAACAATGTGCTGTTGCTCACGAATGGCGCCACGATGGCCAGCTCCGCCGCGACGGTTGGGCAGGGCGCATCCGCCGCCGGCAACCGCGTACAGGTTTCGGGCTCCAGCTGGGCCTCTTCCGGCGCGTTGACCATCGGTGGCGCCGGGGCCAACAACCGCTTGGCCGTTACGGGCGGATCGGTTGTTTCCAGCGGTTCGGCCACCATCGGCGTCCAGGGCAATGGCAACACGGTCGAGATTGACGGAAGCGGTTCCCAACTCGCTGTCGGAGGTGCGTTGGTGGTGGGCCAGTCGGGCAG
>JBGSLE010000157.1:0-1727 GCA_041740875.1 Pontiella sp.
GCTCGCCCGGGCGGATGCAGAGCAGTTCCCCTTTGCCGGCCGGCACGGAGCCGCCGTCCAGTTCCAGTTCGAAGCGCCCGGCATGGATGAAGACCAGCTCCGTATCGGGGATGGTCCGCGGCCCCCACGCCTCGTACGGCTTCACCGCCAAGTTCCAGTTGGCGATGTTGACCTGCGGCGGATTGGACTGGATGGGTCTATTCATTTTTGATCTTACGCGCGTACATGTTTATCCGTTTCGCATCCATTGGCGCAATGTTGAATTGCGGGTACAAGTAGGCATGTTTGGAAAAATGAGCGGAGGCAGGCGATGAACCACAGGGAGCGGGTCAAGGCGATCCTACATTACCAAAACTACGACCGGATGCCGGTCGTCCATTTCGGCTTCTGGCCGGAGACCTTGGAAAAGTGGCACCGTGAAGGACTTTTGATCGAGGCAGAGTCGAAGACCGGCTACGAGGCGTGCCTGTCGGTCAACCAAAAGCTCGGGTTCGACTTCAACTGGTTCAGCACCTTTTTCTACCACGCTTCGCTGCATCCGATGTTCGAGCGAAAAATACTCGAAACGCTGCCGGACGGCTCGCAGAAGGTGATGAACGGCTATGGCGTGGTGGAGCTGGCCAAGCCGGGCGCAGGCAGCATCCCGATGGAGTTGGCCCACACGCTGACCGACCGCGCCTCGTGGGAGGAGCACTACCTCCCGCGCCTGCAATTTTCCGAGGAGCGCATCCGCAGGTCGTGGGTGATGAATCCCGACGACGGTACCTTCCGGGTCTTTGCCGAGGGTGGGCTGGAGGTGCTCAAGGATACGGGGCGCTCCCAGCACTATGGCCTCTATTGCGGCAGCCTGATCGGCGACATCCGCAACTGGCTTGGCGTGGTCGGCCTGAGCTACCTGCAGGCGGACGATGAGGAGCTTTTCCTGGAGATGGTGCAAACCGTGGCCGATCTCGACTACCGCAACACGGAATACATACTCAAGACGGGGGCGCAATTCGACTTTGCCCATTTCTGGGAGGACATTTGCTTCAAAAACGGCCCGCTGGTGGCGCCGTCGGTCTTTGACGAGGTGATCGGCCCGCACTACAAGCGCATCGCCGCATTGTGCAAGGCGTACGGCATCGACATCGTCTCGGTCGATTGCGACGGCTGGATCGATGCGCTGGTTCCAACGTGGCTTGAAAACGGCGTCAACACCATGTTTCCGATCGAGGTGGGCACCTGGAACGCCTCGATTGCGCCGTGGCGCGCGACGTATGGCCGCGAGCTGCGCGGGGTTGGCGGCATGAACAAGACCATCTTCGCCCGCGACCGCAGGGCGGTCGATGCGGAGATCGAGCGGCTCAAGCCGCTGGTGGAGCTGGGCGGCTACATTCCGTGTCCGGACCATCGCCTTCCGCCCGATGCCGAATGGGACAACGTGCGCTACTATTGCGACCGGATGCACGAAGCCTTCAAAGGGTAGGGGATCATGGAAAGCCTGCTGATCGCCGAAAACCTGCGGTGCGAATATTTGGACGACCCGCTGTGCATCGATGCGGAACGACCGCGCCTCTCCTGGACGCTCGCTTCGCCGGAGCGGGGGCAACGGCAGTCGGCCTATCGCGTGCTGGTAGCCTCCTCGGCGGAAATGCTGGAGCGGGGCGCGGGCGACCTGTGGGATTCCGGGCGCGTGGAGTCGCCGCAAACCGCGCAGGTGGAGTATGGCGGGATGCCGCTGGAAAGCT
>JBGSLE010000158.1:0-1878 GCA_041740875.1 Pontiella sp.
AGCGGCCACCTCGCCGCGCACTGGGATTTGATGCCCACCGCCTGCGAGCTGGCCGGGGTGCCGCCGCCGTCCGGCATCGATGGCATCAGCTATGTTCCGCTGCTCAAGGGCGACACGGCCCGCCAGCAGCAGCACAAGTATCTCTATTTCGAGCTCAACACGCCGAACAAGCGGGGCGTGCGCATGGGCGATTGGGTGGCGGTGCAGCCGCAGACCACGTCGGACGATCCCGACCAGGACAAGACCGAACTCTACAACCTCAAGGACGATCTTGGCCAAAACAACGACCTGGCCTCCCGCCATCCCGAAAAGGTCGCGGAGTTCAAAAAGCTGTTCGCCGAGGCGCATGTGCCGTCGGAGCAGTTCAGCCTCGAAGCGAAAAAGGGCAAAAAGAAAAAGTGAACGGCTTCCCGAGCGGGGGTTTTGCGTTTCAGGGGCACGGACGCAGACTACATGACCACGTTTTCGAGGATGGAGCGGTCGACGTTTTCGAGCGAGTCGGTGACGGCGTCGGCGTCGAGGAGATATTCGCGGTCATAGCTGTTGGTCACGGCCAGCACCTTCAGGCCGGCGCCCTTGGCGGAGAGGATGCCCGCCGGGGTGTCCTCGATGGCCAGCGCGGTGGCCGGGTCGTCGATGCCCAGCTTCTGGAGGACGAGCCGGTACGGCGCCGGATCGGGCTTGCTTTTGGTGGTATCCTCGGCGGTCACGATGACGGAAAACGCGCCCTCGATGCCGAGCGTTTTGAGGATGGGCATGATATCCGAAAGCAGCGCGCCGCTGCAGAGCGCCACGGGTAGCCGGACGGGTATGCTCTTGATCAGTTCGACGGCGCCGGGCAGCGGGCTCGCCCCGCCGCCGAGAACAAATTGTTGGAAGGTCTCGGCCTTTTTGGCGATCAGCCGTTTCAAGTCCCGCGTGCTGAGCTTGTCGCCGCTTTCCTTAAAGATGGTCTTGAAGGCGTCGCGGTCGTCGAAGCCGATGTAGGTGGTGCAGTACTCCTCCCAGGAAATGCTTTTCCCCAGCGGCTCCAGCACTGCGTTGAACGCCCGGTGGTGCATCGGTTCGCTGTCCACGATGATGCCGTCGAAATCAAAAACCACTGCTGAAAGCATAGTCGATCCTTTGGTGTATAAAACGCTTCCAGTCTAGGTTCCGGGCAGGTCTTGTCAAACCGATTGCAGTTTTTGCCATGCTTCTTCGAGGCGCTGCGCGGAAACCTTGGTCGGGGTGCCCATTTCGGGGGCGAAGCGGTTGACGCGGAACTCTTCGAGCAGCATCGCGAATTCGAGCAGGCCGTGGGCGGCGGCGATGTCGTCGCACGCCAGCAGCTTTTCGCTGAGTCGGTTCACGAAGGGTTCGATTTCGGCCAGCTTCCTGAGGTCGGCCTGCGGATTGTTTTTGAGCCGCTGGATGCGTAGTTGCAGGGCCTTGAGGTAGCGCGGGTAGCGGCGGTGGAGATCCGGCGTCTGGAGGAAGCCGGGCCGGAAGAGGAAGGCGAGTTGCATCTCCAGGTCGTGCAGAATGTCAAAATCCACCTGCAGGTTTCCGATGGCGGTGGCGAGGGTTTCGCGCTGTTCGACCAGGCTGGAAAGGATGCGGGCGTGTTCGGCGGCGGTTTCGTGCAGGAGGGTCCGCGCCTCGGCGGCGCGGGCGGCAAAGGTTTCGGCATCGCGGATCGCCACCGCGCCGTCCTTGGTCAGCGCGTCGGCGATGGCCGAATCGATAAAATCGGCGAGGAAGCCGGGGTCGATGGCGGAGAGGGCCAGTTGGACGGCGGGGGTGAAAGGCGGGCGTTTTTCGACATAGCGCACTTGGTCGGCCTGCTGGATGCGGAAGAGCTTGGCCAAGCCGGCGCGGTGCGACTGCGCCGCCTCG
>JBGSLE010000159.1:0-9316 GCA_041740875.1 Pontiella sp.
CATGATCGCAAAAACAACCCGGTTCGACGGCTCCACCGTCTCCAACGGATACGATCAAGCGGGACGCTTGAGCTACGTTCAGTATGGCAACGCAAGCGTCCCGCTTGCCGCCATCGCCTACGAATACTACCCCGACGGCGAGCTTAAAACCGTCTCCGATGGCTTCAGCACCATCTCCAACTCGTTTGATCGTTTAAACAGGTTGGTCGGTCAGTCTGTTCAAGTCGGCAATCGGCAGTCTGAAATCGGCAATGTCTTTGATGCTGCGGGCACCGTCACGAACACGGTGGTTTCAATCGGAAATCCTCAATCTGAAATCGGCAATGCCTACACCTACGATGCGGCGGAACGGCTGCAATCAATAACCACGGAAAACACCGGGCACACGGAACGCTTCGTTTATGCCTACAATCCGGAAAACGGCAAGGTTGCCTCGGTGTCAAACACCGTCTCCGGGCTGGTTTGCTCTTACGCGTACGATTTGATGGATCGCGCCACCAACATCGTCTATGCTCTTGGCACCAATGAAATACGCTCACTCGAATACGAATATGATGATGTATCGATGATCACGAAGAAGAGACAGGCTCTGGGGAATGGGCAGGAGGTAGTCGTGAATTACACGTATGACAGCCTCGACCGCCTCGTTCATGAATCCACGCTTGGCGTCTTGGCGTCATTGCGAGAGACCTCCTATTCGTACGACCTGGCGGGAAACCGTCTCTCCAAGGTTTCCAATGGCGGTGCAACAACCTACACCCTCGGCATTGGCAACCGGCTGGAATCATCCGAAACAACCGCACTCACCAACAGCCTGTTTGTGTCCGGGCAGACCAGCGAGCAGATCGGAACCGACAACCGCTGGGGCTATTTGGCCATCAGCAACATGACCGCTGGAACCGGCGTCGTTCCCGACGTCAACGGATGCTCCTTCTTCGCCAACATTTCCGCCGTTTCCGGCTCCACCAACACATTGGTTGCCGCCATCCGCGACCGCGCCGGCAACATGGGCTATGCGACGAACGCTGTTTTTGTTCCGTCCACCGATTTCACGGATGGGGAGGATTGCTCCTATGCCTACGATGCGGCGGGGTGCCTGACCAACATCGTCCTGGGAACCAACTCCATCGTATTGGAATGGGACGAGCGGTATCGGCTGAAAAGGTTCGTAGTCCCTCCTTTAGGCGGTTCCGTGGAATACGGATACGATGTGCTGGGAAGAAAGGTTTCGCGCTCCGACATTCCGCCTGAAGGCGGGACTACGAACGTCGAGCACTACGTATACAACGGAAACCAGGTCGTCGCCGACCTCGACGGCTCAGGCACCGTGCTGCGCACCTACGTCTGGGGCGCGGGCATTGATAACCTGCTCTGCTTCACCGACCACACGACATCGAACACCTACTACCCCATCAAAGACCATCAAAACACGGTCATCGCCTTGGTCGATGAAACCGGAGCGGTGGTTGAGTCTTACCAATACGATGCGTACGGCAACGTTGAAATCCTCGACAGCAACCAACAACCCATTAACTCATCCATGGTCGGAAATCGCTACCTCTTCCAGGGAAGAGAGTACGATTCCGCAACCGGCCTCTACTACTTCCGCGCCCGCTGGTACGACCCGGTTGCGGGGAGATGGCTCTCCAAGGATCCGATTGGGATTAGTGGTGGACTGAACCAGTATGAGTTTTGCGGAAGCAATCCGGTTAACTATATTGATCCGAGCGGGTTAGCTGACGTATCCCTCGTCCCCTCAGCCGACAGCCGTTATTATGAATCGGTCAACTATATTGAAAGCGGAGGTTCGGGTTTTGTTACTGTTAATACACACGGTGGTCCCCAAGGTGATGGTAATTCGATTATGATGGATAATGGCAATGGAGGCTGGACTACAGGAAGTGGTACTGATGTTGCAAATGCAATCTTAAATGGATCAAGCACGTATACATATACCGCTGGAGATGTGCCCATTTTATTTATATGTGATTCTGGAAAGGGGAGTGTAGCCCAAGACGTTGCCAACATCCTTGGGACTCCTGTCATTGCACCGAATGGCGTTGTTAATTCGGACGGCAATGTTTGGACAAGCATGGAGAGATGGAGCAAGAACCTTCCCCCTGATGGGACTTGGAACATCATCTACCCAAATAAATGTTCGGAGTAGAAAAATGAAGTATTTATCATTTATAGTATTATTGGTCTTTTTGTTGATAACAGCATCATGCAGGTCGAATATGTCTATGAACAATCACACACCTTTCGGAGCTGAATATTTCGTTTCCGAAAAAGAAAAAGGTGAGCTGGAAAGGCAGGTGGAAAAACAAAGGAGTTTTGATTCAGCGTACAAACTAGCTTTGCATGAATTATTTTTTGGTCGTCCCTCTCAATCTCTTATCTGGTTTGAGCTAGCATGTGAGCTAGGATACCAGCGTGAAGAGAGCATGTATCTGTCGGTTTTTGAGCAAATTGAAGATGGGGAAATAAAGGATCGAATACCAAGTAGTAATGCATCTCCTTCTCGAAGCAGAGAGGGGGATTCAGACTCAGCACGTGAATTGTAATGATAGATGAGTATGAAGATTGATCGTCAGAGTGCCTCCAGTGAGCCGATCAGAACCTACCGCATTGTTGCCGCCATCCGCGACCGCGCCGGGAACATGGGCTTTGCGACGAACGACTATTGGGTTGGGGAATCTGCTGGAGGGTCGCAGGATTTCGCGACCTACGAATACGACGCGGCGGGCTGCCTCACCAACCTAAACGTCATTGTACTGGAGTGGGACGAACGCTATCGGTTGAAAAGGTTCGTAGTCCCGCCTTCAGGCGGTTCCGTGGAATACGAATACGATGTCCTCGGCCGCCGCGTCTCGCGCACCGGAATTCCGCCTGAAGGCGGGACTACGAACGTCGAGCACTACGTCTACAACGGAAATCAGGTCGTCGCCGACCTCGACGGCTCAGGCAGCGTGCTGCGCACCTACGTCTGGGGCGCGGGCATCGACAACCTGCTCTGCTTCACCGACCACACGACATCGAACACCTACTACGCAATCAAAGACCATCAAAACACGGTCATCGCCTTCGTCGATGAAACCGGTGCTGTTGTTGAGTCTTACGAGTATACGGCTTACGGCGAAATCCTTGCTGTGAAGGATGGCCCGGGCAATCTGATCGGTAATCAAGAATCGGCAATCGCTACACCTTCCAAGGCCGCGAGATCGACTGGACCACCGGCCTCTACTACTTCCGCGCCCGTTGGTACGATCCAGCCTCTGGCCGATGGCTTTCCAAGGATCCCATCGGTATTCGGGGAGGGTTGAATCAGTATGAGGCTTTCGGGAGCAATCCCGTTAACAAGAATGATCCATCAGGGCTTGATGCCTTTTCATTGTCACTTGAAGACGCGGGTTATGCGGTTGACGATGGAGGGGTATTGTCCCTTGTTCCTGGAGATATGGCCAATTATAACCCGGTCTCTCCATATTTGGGCCTGAATATCACTCAAGGCCCTACTATTGAGCAGCTCAACCAAGAAGCGATGAACTCTATGTCTCCTGCCTCTCTTTCCGAACCTTCGACCATGTCCCTAATGAAGTTGGGACTCGATATACTTACATTGGGGGGAACCAAGATGCTTGGCCCTGCGTTGGTTGGCGATGCACTTTTACCCTCTTTGCTGAAAAAGGCTGCGGGTCTTGGGAAGGGGTTGGATTCACTGCTTGACGCATTAGGAGGAGCTGGAAATAAGGGGAGAGGAAGCGTGAAAAATGAGTAGACTGTTATTAATTGCGATATGGAGTTATTGCGTTTCTGGTTCGTCTGTTGTGTCGCGTACATGCTTTGGATTGCCTGCGTCTGGAGCCCAAATTGATGGGCCCATAGTGAACCGTGCTGTTGTGCAAGCCAAAAACGGTGACGACTTCGTTTCGAAGTGTTGTGCCCAAAGGGATTCTGAACTAGGTGCTATGCAATCAAATATTAAGAACCTGTATGAAGAGGGGAGGTTTAAAGAAATACTTGAATTTGGAATTGATCCTGTCAACGCGAAATCATTTAGCTGGGAAACACAATATTACCTAGGAATGGCCAACTTCAATCGAGAACTGTTCGAAGAAGCTCTACCTTATTTTCAACAATTATTAGACGATGCGGAGTCTGATAAGGCTAAAGGGAAATGGAACCTATTATTAGGCAATTCTTACCAGAGGATGGGAAACCAAAACTTCGCCAAACGGTACTACCTTGCGACGTTGGATTATTTATCAAGTCCTTGGGCATTAATCTGGCTCAGCGTATACGAAATCGAATTGGGAAATAAGCACTTGGCTTATGGCTACTTGAGAAAATTTGTTGAATCGTGTGATGTTCCGAATCTGCTTATTCTGTTGCGTGTAGATGAATTGAAAATGATGTATTCCGACAAGGAATTCGATGAGATCTTAGGCTTGTCCAAGGAGAAAATTGTATCGTACTTCAAAAACTATGACGTTAACACCGCATCGGTCATACTGCGTGGAAATCGCATGGAGTGCTTAACTACATTTTCAGTTCTAATTGAAAAGGGGTTAGTGAGTGGCCACACAATTTTTTCCGAAAGAATGTGGGAAATTCTTGCGGATATGGGTTACTCCAAGCTGGATATTTATCTGGAGAGTGCGAGGCTACACCTGTTAAACGGGAACGTTAAAGCCTCAGATCGGTATTTGGAGTTAGCGCTGAATCAGTATTCTTATCCTTTTCTGAGCAGTGAATTGTTGAAGCATTGCGAATGGCTGTCCAGTACCCCAGAGGTCAAGTCAGACCCAAGACGAGGGTTTGAGGAAAAAGTAGAAAAGTGGGTAAAGGAACAAGAGTGATGTATGGGAAGGTAAAAGATGACTTAGCCAGTAACCTAATTTGCGGATTCATAGGGATGCTTGTGGGCTTTTTGCTCCCTATTTATTTTCTAATTCGATTGGGTGTATCCGGGTTGTGGTTTGCAGGTGTTGAAATTGTCAGCGCGTCATCATTGTTCATCATATGCTTTATCAAGAAATCAGTAATGTTAGAGAAGCTTATCAAAATAATTAGTTGGATAGTTAATGTTTGGTAAAGAAGCAGGATAACACCCTTTCTGTAATTTCATCGTAGCCGGGGCCGGTTCGGGAGTTGCCATACTGGCTTATGGGGGGATCCGAACTCTGCGGCAAGGCGGAGTAGCGTGGCGAAGATCGAGCCGACGGCGTCTTAAGGCCAAAGCTAAAAATCCACGTCGCCTAGTTTCATTTCCACGCCGCATCTGCCACAGTGCCGTCATAAGGAGAACTGAAATGAAAAACGCAATTGTACTGTTTACCGCCGGCCTGATGCTGGCAACCGGCGCCGCGGCGGCCGTGACCGAGGGCGTCGTGCCCGGCGAATGGACCATGGATTTCGACGCGGCTAAAAAGGTGGCGGCGGAGCAAAAGCGGCCCCTCCTGCTCGACTTTTCGGGCTCGGATTGGTGCGGCTGGTGCAAGCTCATGGAAGAAAAGGTTTTCACCCTGCCGGAATGGAAGGCCTACGCGGCGAGCAATCTCGTCATGGTGTTGGTCGACTTCCCGCAGGACAAGAGCTTGGTGCCGGAAAAGTATGCCGCCCGCAACCAGGCGCTCTCCGAACAATTCGGCATCGAGGGCTTCCCGACCTTCATCGTGCTCGACGACGACGGCACCACCGTCCTGGGCCGGTTGCAGGCCGGACAGGAAAAGACACCGGCCAGCTTCAAGGCCGAACTCGAAGCCCTCCTCCGCAACCGGCCCGCGGCCCAGGCGGCGTTCATGGATTCGCTGGATGCGGCGGAAAAGGAGACCTTCGCCGCCATGTCCGGAGAACTGGCCGCCAAGAAGGCCGCCCTGGAAAAGGCGGAAGCCGACGCAATGGCCGCGCAGCAACAGGCGGAAACGCTGGGTGGGGAGATCGGCGAGCTGGAGATGAAGATCAAGGAGTTCAAGGTGGCTCAACTTGGCGACGACAAGCTCGCCGAATTCAAGGCCCTCCAGGCGCAACGCGACGCCAAGATGAAGGAGCTGACCGACTGGATCGCCACCGAGCCCGAGCAAAACGAAGAAAACATGGCCAAGTTCGAGGCGATGCGCACCGGCGTCATGGATCTCATCGGCCAGATCGAGGCCTTTTAACCTTCAGGGAGAAGCAGGATGAGCATCGTAGAAAAACCTTTCGGGAAGACCACCGACGGCCGGGCCGTCGCCGCCTTCGTGCTTGAGAACCGCAATGGCGTGAAGGCGACGGTCATCACCTACGGCGCGGCCATCGTGTCGGTCGAGGTGCCGGACCGCGAAGGCCGCATGGCCGACGTGGTGCTGGGCTTCGACGACCTGGCGGGCTACCAAAGCGCCGCCAACCCCTACTTCGGGGCCTGCTGCGGCCGCTATGCCAACCGCATCGCGCAGGGGCGCTTCTCCCTGGACGGCCAGGAATACGCCCTCGCCACCAACAACGGCCCCAACGCGCTCCATGGCGGATTGGTCGGCTTCGACAAACAGGTGTGGGAGGCGGAAATCGCCGGCGAATCCGTCGTGATGGCCCTCGTCAGCCCGGACGGCGACGAGGGCTATCCCGGAACCCTGGCGGTGGAGGTCTCCTACCACCTGGACGACGAGAACGGCCTGCACATCGACTACGCCGCCTCGACGGACAAAAAAACCGTGCTCAACCTAACCAACCACGCCTACTTCAACCTCGCCGGCGGCGGCACCGTGCGCAACCACCTCGTCGCGATCAACGCCGACCGCTACACCGTGGTGGACGACACCTCCATCCCGACCGGCGAGCTGCGCGCCGTGGCCGGGACGGAGATGGACCTGCGCATGCCGACGCCCATCGGCCAAAACATCGACGCGGTGCAGGGGCTGGGCTACGACCACAACTATTGCCTCAACCAGCCCGCCCCGGGCCAACTGGTCCTGGCGGCAAAGGTCGTGGAGCCGGAAAGCGGCCGCACGCTCGAATGCCTAACCACCGAGCCCGGCGTGCAGTTCTACACCGGCAACTATCTCGGCAACATTCCGGGCAAGCACGGCGCGGTCTACAACAAGCAAGAGGGGTTCTGCCTCGAAACCCAGCACTACCCCGACAGCCCCAACCACCCGCACTTCCCGTCAACGGAACTCGTGCCCGGCCAGGCCTACGCGCAGAGCTGCATCTACCGCTTCGGCGTGGCGAAATAGCGCAGGCCCTACCACTTGAGCAAAAGGCCGACGTTGACGGAGGTGCCGTCGAGGTAGTCGGCTTCGGCGTCGTGGTAGCGGACTTCCGCCATCGCGCCGACGAGCAGGAAGGTGAACTCGACGCCGATCTGGCCGAAATAGTTGGAGCCGTTGTCCAGCGCGGAGACCGGGGAATCGATGAAGTAGTAGCCCACGCCCACGCCGGCGTAGGGCGAGACCATGAAGGGCAGGCGCACGTTGACCGAGACATCCAGCGGATAGACATCTGTCTGCGTGTCGTCGAAATTGACGTAGCCGCCCCGGCCTTCGACGGCCCCGAACCCGAGGATGGTTTTTTTCAGCCGCAGGCCGCCGCCGTAGCCTTCATCGTCGCCGTCCCACCAGGTTCCGTAGCCGGTCAGGCTGGTGTCGGCGTGGAGCGATGCGGCGGCGAGGGTGGCGGCGATGATCAATCCGAAACGGTTCATAGGTTCCTCCTTGGGTTAAACCTCGACGGATTCTAGCCGTTCCGGAATCCGCCGCCAGCCCCAACTGCAAGGAACATTTCGTTTGGAACGGCTGTCCTCAGCCCTCCTCGGCGGCGGTGTTTGGTGGCGGCGCCACCGGCTACTCCAAACCGATCCGGTAGAATTTTCCCGCCGCGGCGCCGGCGGCGGGATCCGTGTAGGTGTTTTCGGGCGGCGTTGCGGGAATGCCCGTTGCGATCGGGGCGAAGGCGGTCTCCACCAGCGAGGTGGTGGCGCTGATGGTGTAGATG
Source organism: Pontiella sp. (assembly GCA_041740875.1). GTDB lineage: Bacteria > Verrucomicrobiota > Kiritimatiellia > Kiritimatiellales > Pontiellaceae > Pontiella. Next base: position 7,969 of record JBGSLE010000159.1, read on the forward strand.
CGGTTGGGTTCGCTCGCCCAGCGGACGACATTCGGCGCGATCCCGCTGAACGCCAGTTTTGAACCGGCGTCTTTGGCGTCGGAGCCGGACAGGTATTCCGCCCTGTCGCCCTGGCCGTCGTGGTCGAAATCCGATGTGGCGGTTGCGGTTGCGAGCGTTTGGAAGGCGGCCCATTCCCAGTCGTCTTCGATGCCGTCGCCATCGGAGTCGAACTGCACGTTGCCGACCGTGACCGAGCCGGCGTTGGTGACGGAGAGCCCGGCGACCGAAGCCACCACGCGCCATGGATAGGTGCCGTTTTTACCGTAGGCGTGCCGCGCCAGCGCGTTGGTCGATTCGACGCCGTCGCCGAAACTCCAGCGGTAGGCAACCGTGTCCGTGCAGTTCGAAGCGGTGGCGTAGGCCCAGAACGGCAGCTCCGTCCGCGCTGCGGCCACGGCCGGAACGAGCGACTCGCAAACTAGCGTGCAGGCGCCCTCGCCCACGGTGACGCCGACCGAACCAAGGTTGGAGTCCTTCTTGCCGTCCCACGCCGCAAAGGTGAAGGAGTCGGAGCCGGCAAAGTTGAAGAACGGATAATAGGTGGCGGTCGAACCGGACAATCCAACGGTTCCATACTGCGGTTGCGAAACGATCCTCAACGTCCCCTTGTCCGCCGTCAGCGGAATGGCCACCGGCACGTTGGCCGTGGTGGCTGCGTTGGTCGATGCGACCATCGGAGCGGGGACGGTGTTGGCGTTTTCGGAGTTCGGGCCGTCATGGCAGGTGTAGCAGCCGATGCGATAGCCCTTCCAGAAAACCTTGGTGCCCATGCCATCGCCGACCACGATCGTGCGGTCGGCCTGCGAGAGCGACAGCACGGTGCCGGTGTCGTCGGCGCCATGGCAGGCCTTGCAGGAGGCGAGCCCGACGCTGCCATCTTCCTTGGCCTTGCCGTGGAACCAGGCTTCCGGGCTGCCGTCGCGCTTGACCGCGAAATGGGTATCGCCCACCGGATGCATGCCGTGCGGTCCGCCGTTGAAGGTGAGCGGCTGGGAGGTGTGGCAGTTCATGCATTCGACCACCGTGCCCTTGTGCCCCTGCATGTCGATGTTTTGCAAATTGTCGTTGAGGTGCGACGACGGGAAGATGGCGTGGGGCGAACCGTGGCAGGCGGAGCACTGCAAGCCGCCGTGGCCGGCGGAGAAGCGGTAGAGCGTGTCGGCCGGGTGCGCAAAGGTGTTGTTCACCGCCACCCGTTCCGCGCCGCTCGGCTCGAAGACGGTCGCGAAGCGGATTGCGCCGTTGTTCTGCACCGCCGTACCGGTGTGGCAGCTTTGGCATTTGGGTTCGTCGAACCAGCCGTTGC
>JBGSLE010000160.1:0-6491 GCA_041740875.1 Pontiella sp.
GCGGCGAGCAGGACATCGAGCAGCCGCTCTTGCGGCGGGACCATGCGCGAGCGCCAGGAGGCGAGCAGGTTTTTGTCGATCCGTCCGGGTAGCGAACCGAGGATGCCGACGTCGTTCTGGTCGTGCACCATCAATCCGGTCGTGGTGCCGCGGTCGAGGGTGAGCACCTGGAAAAAATAGAGGGTATGGTAGGCGAGCTGGGCGGCGCGTTCGGCCTCGGTCGGTGGCTTGCACCCGCGCACGGCCTCTCCGAGCAGGTTGAGGTAGGTGTCGATGGCCGCTTCCCCCACCCGCCTGGCGAGTGCGAGGTCCGCCGCAAAAGCACCGGTGTTGAACTCTTCGAGGTAAAAGTGGGCGACGCCGCGGTGGCGGCCGAGGGCGGGAATAAAGAAATAGCGATCCCCCTGCGCCATGGCCACCTCGAACCATTCCGGAGCGGCCGCCTGCAGGGCGGCCGCGAAACGCTCCGTATTCTCTGATTTTAAACACGAAGACACCAAGGACTCGAAGCGTGGTGTTCTTGGTGCATTGAGCAGAGCGGGTGTTGGAAAAAACGGGTGTTCACCCTGTGAAGATTTTAAACACGAAGGATCGAAGCCCACCAAGTTGCACGAATCCTTTACGCGGGCGTCCGGGGATTTCTTGGAGCCCTTTGTGCCTTGGTGTTTATTTTGGGTGCGATCCGGTTGCGAGGGATTGAGGTCGGCCATGAGGCGCCAGTAGCCTTCGCCCGCCTTCGCTTCCGTCCAGCTGACGTGGATGTGGACGGATGGCGCGAGCGGATGGGCGGGATGGACGATGGCGGAGAGGGCCGAGGCGGAGCCTAGCTTGCGTCCGGGTTCGTCGTCGTAGTGTACTTGCGAAACGTTGACCGACGCCCGGCCAAAGACGGGATTATCCTCGATGCCGTAGCGCGAGCCGCCGCCGTGCAAGCCACCGTCTCGGAACCATTCGGCGCGGGAAAAGGAGTCCCCCGCCAGCGCTTCCAGCCCGTGGACAAAACGGGCCTGGAGCGTTTCGACGAGTTCCAGCGCCTGCGCGGCGCGATCGGATGTTGCGGGAATCCGTTTCATTTTTTAGAGATTAACCATGAAGGCTCGAATAACTCCAAGAAAGCCGCAAAAAACCGTGTGAAAGCAGCTTGCAACCTGGCGGGCTTGGTGCCCCTTGCCGTTTTAATGCCTAGTTTCCTTGGGTCATTTCCCATCGAGTTCCATGACATAGCGGAAGCCGACATCGCTGGGAACGACGGCAGTGTCGGAAGAGTAGCAAGCGATGAGGAAGTTGGGCGGCGTGGAGGCACTGCCGCCCTTGAGCAGGTGGAAGGATTCCGATCCGGGCAGCTTGGAGCCGGTCATTTCGCGGACGTTGCCGGCGAGGTCGAAGACGTTGTAGACCGAGACATCGGTGGAACGGAACGAACCCGGCGGCGCCCAGCAGGGATATTTGGCCTTAGCCTTTTCGTTGTACTTGGTCATGGCCATGTTGACGTCGAGCCCGTTGCCCCAGACATACCGGCGGCCGTCCACCCCGCGGGCGGCCTTTTCCCACTCCTCGGCGGTCGGCAGGCGGAGGGTTGCGCCGGTTTTCGCCCCCAGCCATGCGCAGTAGGCGTTGGCGGCGTCGAGCGTGATCCCAACCACGGGGAATTGGGGATCGAGCCGTTCATCCAGCAGGTTTCCGTCCGCATCCCACGCATCCACATAGGTCCGCTCGGCTTCGTTGAACTGGATGCGGCTCATGAAGTCCCGGCGGTCGGAGGGATCGGGGAGGCTTTTCCAGAATTCGAGGTATTCGCCGACGGAGACTTCGTATTGCTTGATGAAGAAGGCGGGCAGTTCGACCGGATGCCGCCGGAAAAAGTGCGATTCCTCGCCGCCGTAGATGAAGCGGCCGCCCGGCACAAACGCCATGCCGGGGGGAATGCGCTCCGGCACCTGCAATTCAATCCGCTTGTGTTCGCCGTGATTGACGAAGACCGGATAGGGAAACTTAGAGCCGTCGGCCCGGACGACTTCGAGGATATAGCTTCCTTTCCGCACGGGATTGATCGTGAAGGGCGGCGTGCGCTTCCCGATGGCGTCGCCCAGGGAAAAGCGGGCGGTGTCGGCGTGTTCATCGATGGAAAAGGCCATCACATAGTCCACGCCTTCCGGCGCGACGATTTCCAAGGATCCCAGGCCCAGGATGCGCTCTTCGACCGCGTTCATGTAGTCGACGATTTCGCCGGACGGACGGATGTTCCAGCGTTCGACCAGGTCGTACACGGTATCGGCCCACTGCTTGGCGACCGCGTATTCCCCGCGGTGGAGGGCGAATTCGATGCGTTGCTTGAGCACATCGGAATAGCCAGTCATGACGGGCGTCTTCCGCCGGTGGAGGTCGGGGATTCCGTCGTAGTAGCTCATGGCCAGGTTGAAGGTGCGGTCGATGTCTCGAACCAACCCCGCCAAGCGTCTCTCCAGTTCGAGCTCTTCCAACGACTGGGCATGCAGCCGCGCCTCCCGCCGGATCGCCGCCAAGGCATCGTAGGTTTCGCGCGCCTCCGCCACCATGGCATCCGCGCGGCTCCGCAGCGCTTCGGCGTTTTCCAAGCGATCCTTGTAGCTGCCGTAGAGCATGGCGCGCTGGACGGCGAACCCCAGCAGCAGCATGCCGAACACGGCGGCGGCGACGCTGGACTTGACCGGGTTGCGGCGCAGGGACTTCCAGAAGCGGATCCTGCGCGACGCACGGTAGGCGCTGACATCGTAGTGGCCGATATAGTTGCGGATATCCTGGGCCAGGCGTTCGACGGACCGGTAGCGGCTGGCCTGGAACTGCGCCATGGCCTTCATGCAGATGGCGTCCAGCTCGCGGGGGATCTTCAGCTCCGGGCGGCGCTTGCGCGGCGCGGTGAAGTTGCCCTTCTTGACGTTATCGAGCAGCTTGGCGAGCTGGGTCTTCTCGAAGGGTGGCCGGTGGGCGAGGATATGGTAGAGGATGGCGCCGAGGCTGTAGATATCGCTCTGGAAATCGATGTCGGCGATCCGGCCTGCGGCCTGTTCCGGCGACATGTAGTTGGGCGTGCCCGAAACGGCTCCGTCGAGGGTTTTGAACCCGGCATCCAGCTCCTCCATATCCAGCTGGACATGGTTGGGATCCTCCCCGGCGCCATCGAGCTTTTTGACCAGCCCCCAGTCGAGAATCAGCACTTCGCCAAACTCGCCGATCATGATGTTGGCTGGCTTGAGGTCGCGGTGGATCACCCCCTTGCTATGGGCAAACGCCACGCCGTTGCAGACCGAGAGGAAGATTTCCAGCAGCGTCGCGAGGGGGTATTTACGAAGGTAGAACGACGAGCCCGCTTCGAGCCGGTCGAGGATCTCCTTGAGGGTTTCGCCCTGGATCTTCTTCATCGTGAAGTAGACGCCCAGTTTTTCATCCATGCCCATTTCGTGTACGGGCATGATGTTGGGGTGCTCCAGCTGGGCCGTGCCGCGCGCCTCACGGAGAAAACGGTCAACCACCTCGTCGGTGTTGCGGTACTGCTCCTTGAGCGACTTGATGGCCACTTCGCGGCCCAGCAGCGTGTCCTGCGCGCCATGGACCTCCCCGAACGAGCCCTTGCCCAGCGGGGAGAGCGAGGCGTAGTGGGCGGAGGTCGACTCCATCTTGATGGCCAGCACCTGCCCGACCTTGCCCATATCCAGGGAGGAATCCCCCGGGTCGTGCCGGTCGATCGAAGTCTCGGATCCGCCGTTCCGGTTCATGCCGTTTTTCCTGTCTGCCCGGGAGTTCCGGCGACTACGCGGAAATCCACGCCCGCACGGCTTCCGTCAAGGGGAGGATCGCTTGAACGACGCATTCGCCCGCCGGAATGACCACGTGCTCGCCCGCCTTGTGCCCCATCAGCGCCTTGGCCAGGCGCGTTTCGCTCGAAATGATCGAGAGCGTCTCGTCCTGGTCCCAGACGCCGAGGATGTAGTAAGTCTCGGACGAGCCGTTGGCATAGGCCAGCTCGATGCCGCAACCCATCGTCACCTGGGAGAGCGCCACGTCGCGGAAATCGGTCGGCTTGACCCGTTCCAGATCGGCGGCCAGCTGCCCGGCCTGCGCCATGAGCAAGCCCTGGCGCTCCTTGGCATATTTGAACTCCGCGTTTTCCCGCAGGTCGCCATAGCTGCGCGCCACTTCGATCTCCTTGGAATTCTCGGGGATTTCGACGGTCATGATGCGTTCGAGGTGGCGCTGCTTTTCGGCATAGCTGCGGTTGGACGTCAGCGGAACCTCCTTCTTCGGGGCGGCGGACTGCGAAGGCAGGATGATGTCCTGGAGTTCGGGGTATTTCCGCAGGATCTTGGCGCTGATCGACTTGCGGTCAAGGATGTCCCAGCCGTGGCCTTCGTGGATGCGGCGCAGGAAGTCGCGCCGCTGGTGCTCGGTCATCCCTTCCGTGACCGCATGGAGCCATTCCTGCTGCTGGAAGCGTTCGCGCAGCTGGTTTTGGGCGCGCAGCACGGTACCTGCGCCGTTCACCTCCAGCACCTCCTGGATGCGGAAGGCCAGATCGGCCTGGGAAATGAAGTTCCACTTGGCCACCAAGTCGGTAGAGCGCTGGATCCACAGCAACATGGGCGCGCTGGCCGTACGCCTCGCAACGGCGACGGCCATGATTTCGCGGACTTCGTCCTCGATACCGTTGCCGATCAGCACCGCCATGATTTCATTCAGGACGGGATGGCTGACCACGGGGATCACCTCGCGCAGCGTGGCGATGGTGGTCGCCTGGTCGCATTCGATGAGCATGGTCAAGAAGGCCTGCATCTGGCGCGCCTGCAGGCTGTCGAGCACGCCGACCAGGTCGCCACTCATCAGCTCCTCGACCAGCCGGTCGCTGTCGAGCCCTTCCGGCTCGATGCCGAAGGTGCGGGAGTAGACGATCCCCTCCGCCTTCCACTCGGGCTTCGAGGAGGGGGCTCCCTTGATGATGAATCCCAGCCGGTTGGAGAGCGTGGCGCGGGCGAACTCGGAGGAGGTGTCGATATTCTTTTCGACGATCTCCTTGAACCGGTCGAACAGGACCTCGATGTCGCGCTCGGGGGCCACCAGGCCATACCAGGTGTCGTCGTAGGCCATCGCGTTCTTGTGCAACACGATGTTGTCGGAGCGTTTTTTCGGGATTTCGACGGAGGCGTCGTCCTTGAGCGCCGCGCGCGCGGCATCCCAGAACCGCTTCCAGCCGGATTCCGGCAGGATCGAGGGCACCAGCTTTTCCTGGATGCGGGCCACGGGCATGTTGCCGTAGCTGCGCAGGGTGATGCGGACGACCTCGGCGGGGTCTTCCTTGATCAGGCGGTCGAGTTCCGCCGCGCGACTGTATTTGATGGCCAGGATGTGGTTCTCGCCGAGGATTTCGAGCGCTTCGGCGGCATAGCCGAAGGAGAGTTCGTGTTCGCCCTTCTGCTCGAAGTCGATTTCGAGCTGCTGGTAGAAGTAGTCCACGTTTTCAATGATGCCGAAGCCCCACGTGGCGTTGTAGCAGAGCGTGCCGGTCTTGAACGACCGCAGGTGGCGCAGGCGCTTGAAGCACTCCGCGACGGAAAGCGTTCCGCCAAAACCCGCCGGTTCCACCATCTTCAGCGCGTTGCGGTCCTTGGCGAAGAGCTTTTCGACCGCCGTCCGCACATCCGCGATCGTGCCGCGCACGGCGGCCAGCCACTCCATCACCGCCAGTGCTTGGTCGAGCTTGTCGCCGTCGGCCAGCTTCTGGAAGAGCATCTTCGCCCAGCTGTCGGCCTCGCTGCCGCGCCCTTCGAGGGCCATCGCGCCGAACACCTCGACCATCTCCGACGCATCGACGTCGCCGGATTCCAACCGTTGCAGAAACCATTCTTCGTTGACCATGCTCGAATCCATTTTTCCAAACCTCCTAAAAAGCCGAGAACATAACGGTTTTCCCGGGGTCTTGGAAACGTTTTCGCGCGATTTCCCCGCGCCCGACATAACTTCCCTGAAAACTTGACGCGCCGGACAGCTTTCCCTAACTTCCCCGCTTCATGGGCCCGCTTGTGAAGAAGGGGCTTTTTTCGTATCAAGAATACTAGCGAGCGGGTTTTAGGACTATGGCCAATACAGTTTTGATCGGGTCGCAGTGGGGCGACGAAGGCAAGGGCAAGATCATCGATGTGCTCACCGCGAACGCGGACTGGGTGGTGCGCTACCAAGGCGGCAACAACGCCGGCCACACCGTCGAGATCGGCGACCAGAAATACGTGCTCCACCTCACCCCCTCCGGCATCCTGCGCGACGGTTGCAAGTGCGTGATCGGCAACGGCCTGGTGGTCGACATCGTCGGCCTGATGGACGAACTGAAGGCCCTGGTCGCCCGCGGCATCCAGCTCGACGGGCGCCTCTTCATTTCCGACCGCGCGCACATGGTTTTGCAATACCACAAGGAACTCGACGGCGCCAAGGAAGGCCGAGCGGGCGAAGGCCGCAAGATCGGCACC
>JBGSLE010000161.1:0-6542 GCA_041740875.1 Pontiella sp.
CATTTCTACGGGCTGCGATCGCTCGGCGCGGAAATCACGACCGACGACGCCTACCGCTTCAGCGCCGGGCCGCTCAGCGCCTGGAAAATGGTGTTCGACGAAGCCAGCGTGACCGCCACCGAAAACATCCTGATGGCCGCCACCCTGGCCCGGGGCACCTCCACGATCTACAACGCCGCCTGCGAACCCCATGTGCAGGACCTGGCCCACCTGCTCAACGCCATGGGCGCGGATATTTCCGGCATGGGCACCAACAACCTGACCATCCGCGGCGTCGAAACGCTGCATGGCGCCGAATACACCGTCCAGCCCGACTACATTGAAGTCGGCAGCTACATCGCCGCGTCCGTCGCGACCGGGGGCACGCTGACCATCCCGGATGCCGGCGACCCGCTCACCTTGCAGGTCATGCAGCGCACCTTTTCAAAACTGGGTGTCGAATGGACGCGCGAAGGCCGCACCCTGGCGATTCCGCGACAAACCGAACGCCAGGTCCGCGCGGATCTCGGCAACGCAACGCCCAAGATCGAGGACGGCATCTGGCCCGCCTTCCCCTCCGACCTGATGAGCGTCTGCATCGTGCTCGCCACGCAAACCACGGGCACCGCCCTTTTCTTCGAGAAAATGTTCGAAAGCCGCATGTACTTCGTCGACCACCTCATGGGCATGGGCGCCAACATTATCCAGTGCGATCCCCACCGCGTCGTCGTCATCGGCCCCACCCGGCTGCATGGCGGCATGCTCACCAGCCCCGACATCCGCGCCGGCATGGCCCTGCTCATCGCCGCCTGCTGCGCCGAGGGACGGAGCGTCATCAAGAACGCGCAGGTGATCGACCGCGGATACGAAGCGATCGAGGATCGACGTGCCGCGCTCGGCGCGGATATCGTACGCACCGATTAACGAAAGGACACAACCCCATGGCATTCCCGAAAACCTTCTACCGCTGGCGCCCCCACCCCTGGCACGGACTCGACGCAGGAGACGAAGCCCCCCGCGTCGTCAACGCCTACATCGAAATGACCCCCTTCGACTCCGTCAAGTACGAGGTCGACAAGACCACCGGCTACCTGCGCGTCGACCGCCCCCAGCTCACCTCGTCGATGACCCCCACCCTCTATGGCTTCATCCCGCAGACCTACTGCTCCGCCCGCGTCCGCGAACTCTCCCCCTCCTCGAAACGCGGCGACGGCGACCCGCTCGACATCTGCGTCATCACCGAACGCCCCATCAACCGCGGCGAGGTGATCCTCCGCGCCCGCGTCATCGGCGGCATCCAGATGGTCGACCACGGCGAGGCCGACGACAAGATCATCGCCGTGCTCGACAACGACCAGTTCTGGAAAACCGCCAACGACGTCGCCGACGTCGCCCCCGCCCTGCTCGAACGCCTGCGCCACTATTTCGCCACCTACAAGCTCGTCCCCGGCCAGCCCTCCGACGTCCACATCGAAAAAATCTACGGCCGCGAAGACGCCTATGCCGTCATCGCCGCTGCCCTCGAGGACTACACCGAGGAATACGGCTGATTCCGCCTGCCATTTCTCCGACAACGGAATGGACCTCTCACCAAGGCACAAAGCCCCCACGAAACACACGAAATACACGAAACGCAAATATTGATATATCAGTGCGTTGCGCATGCCTTGGGCTGGTGTTATTCGCGCACCTACCCGGTGAGGGAGTTTCAGGAGAAAGATACCCTTTCCTCCTCTTTTTTCGTGTGTTTGGTGTATTTCGTGGTTACCCCAATTCCGAATTCAGGATAAAAGGCGGAACCCCATGGACTTTGTGGCCATCGATTTTGAAACGGCGACCGGCAGCGCCAGTAGCGCCTGCGCGATAGGCATCGTCACGGTGGAAGGCGGCGAGATCGTGGAGCAATATGCCACGCTCATCCAGCCGCCGGGCAATGCGTACTGGCGACGGTTTACCGAGGAGATCCACGGCATCGGCTGGCGCGACACGCTCAACGCCCCGACCTTCGCCGACCTCTACCCCGAAATCGGGAAACGGTTGCAGGGCCGCCTGCTCGTCGCCCACAACGCGCGGTTTGATCGCGGCGTTTTGCAGGCGACGATGGCCCACCACGGCCTTGGGTACGAAAATCTGGCGCTGGCCGGTTGGGCGTGTACCTGCGAAATCTACCGCGCCAAGGGCTACAAACCCGCCAACCTCGCCGCCTGCTGCGCCCGCCACGACATCCCCCTCAACCACCACGACGCCCTCTCCGATGCCCTCGCCTGCGCCAAGCTCTACCTGCTGCGGTGAAGCATCTCCATTTTCACAGGGGCAGTTGATCGAAGGCCATATAACGCTCTTTGAATCGTGCAATCCATTCCTTGCCGGACTCGGCATCCAAGGCAGCAACAAGGCTCTCGAGCGTCCACGGCATAAACGTCGTTTGATCGCTCAGGCAGGATGCGTATGCCTCGACCGCTTCATGGCAGCAGGCATTATCGCGGGGATAAAGAAAGACAAATGCGGCATCGCTGAATCCGTTCTGCATTCGGAGCGCTCCCGCCAGCAAATGGTCCCTCCATATCTGCTGCAATGGCATTTCCCGTAGCCTTTCTCTTTTTTCCCCGACAAAGCATCCCATCTGCGCCGCCACTTCATCATAGCGCAACCGGTGCCGGCCGGCCTTGTCCTGCAGGCTCTCATGGTACTTCACCTCCACGCCGAGAAATGCCGGTGCCCCTGATCGCGTCCGGCAGGAGAGATAGACATCGAACGCCGAACGGTCATCGGTGTAGCGAGGGTCTGAGCGCCCTGGAGAATATTCAAAATCCACACCGGTTACCTCGGCAAACCGGCCGCCGGTCAGGCGGCTAACCATTCGACTGGCCAAGTCCAAATCAAGCGCAAGTTCCGAGAACAAATTGAAGCACAATGGTTGGCTTGAAAGCAGGTTGCCATAAAAACGATTGGGCTCAATAAGGCGTGCATCCTTGATGGTTTGGCTGGAGACGGTGTCGCGAACCACTTGGCGGATATTGTCCGTCAGAAAGTTGGCCAACGACTCCTTGGCCCATGGCATGGCAAGACGCGAACCTAGCAGGCGAGAGCGGTGCATCCCGGGCGCATACCCTTGCCGTTCCCGCCACAACGATTGCAACACGCGTGCCTTTCGCTGGAAGACGGCGGTGTCGCCTGAAACGTAGACATTCAGCTTGCGTGCGAGATCATCTAGCCCTTCGTTCATGAAGATTCTCCCGGCAGATCGGTTTCCCCATCGTGTTTGATTGCGCACTCCCCGGAGATCCCATCAGCCTCCCCTCTGTTGTAAGGACCGCGCGCCCCATTCCGTCCATTAAACAACGGGTGACGATAGCCGCCGTCCCGCACCCCGGCAAGCCCGCCGCCTTGGAAAACCATTTTCGAGATAGATGGATTCATGCGCCCGCCACGACATCCCCCTCAACCACGACGCCCTCTCCGACTCCCTCGGCTGCGCCAATCTCTACCTGCACAGTGAAGAAAAATGCGTTTTTGACCCCTTGCCCGGAATGAGCCTCGCGAGACTTCGCTTACAGTTGGACGCAGCCTCGCTTTCAATCAGACGAGCCAAAGTTTTCAATCAGCCGGACATAAACTTGCAATTGGACGAGCGATGATTTACGGTAACCCCGTATGAAAAGCCACGACTGGTATCCTCGACATATACGACCGCGCCTGATAGAGGCGCTGGCGGACTCGCCGGTGGTCCTGCTTCACGGACCGCGGCAGTGCGGCAAAACAACGCTAGCCCGGATGATTGGTGATGAGCTGGGGTTTGCTTATTTTACCTTTGACGATGATGTGCAGCGGGCGGCGGCGCTGGCGGATCCGGTCGGCTTTGTGGCCGATTTACCGGAACGGGTGGTTCTGGATGAGGTTCAACGGGTTCCCGGGCTGTTTACGTCTCTGAAGGTGGCGGTGGATGCGCACCGAAGGCCGGGCCGGTTCATTCTCACCGGATCGGCGAATGTGCTGTTAGTGCCCCGGCTCGCGGATTCTCTGGCCGGGCGTATGGAAATCCTGCGGCTGCATCCGCTGGCTCAGGCGGAACTAGCCGGAAAAACTTCCGGCTTTATCTCGATGCTTTTTGGCGGCGGGTTCAAAGCGGGCAGTCACGGGCGGCGCGAGGGCCGGGCGTTGGCTGAAAGGGTGGCGAACGGAGGGTATCCTGATGCGCTGGCACGATCCGCGGAACGGCGGCGTGCGGCCTGGTATCGAGACTACGCGGACACGCTGATCCAGCGGGATATCCGCGATCTGGCGCGCATCAGCTCTTTGGATGCCCTGCCTCGTCTGCTGGCGCTGGCCGCCGGGCAGACGGCCTGCCTGGTGAATATCTCCGAACTGGCCGCCCCGTTCCAGGTCAGCCGCCCAACCATCCGAGAGTATGTGACGCTACTGTCACGCATCTTTCTGCTGGAAGAACTGCCACCCTGGTACAACAATCGGATGAAGCGTCTGGTCAAGACGCCCAAGTTGCACATGGGCGACACCGGTCTGGCTTGTGCGCTGCTGGGTCTGGATGCCGAATCGCTTTGGGAAAATCGCGCTCTGTTCGGGCGGCTTCTGGAGACGTTTGTCTATCAAGAGCTGAGGCGGCAGGCCGGTTGGCAGGAGGATGGCATGACCTTCAGCCATTTCCGCGACAAGGACAAGGCGGAGGTGGACGTGGTTCTGGAATCCCGGGGACGGTTGGCCGGTGTTGAAGTGAAAGCCGGAGCGACCGTAACCGCCGACGATTTCAAGGGACTGCATAAGCTGAGGGATGCAGCTCCGAAAGCTTTTGCCGCCGGAGTGGTGCTCTATGACGGCGAGTCCGTCGTGTCTTTCGGAAATGATCTTTACGCCGTGCCGATATCCCGTTTATGGGCAGATAGTTAACAGCCCACCATTGCCTTGAGTGCGAAGATCTGGCGCCATCCTCCCCATTACTTTAGCGATAAAAGCTCCAGAACATGGAGTGCAAATATTCGGTTGCACCGTGAAAAGCCCGAAGTGGGTGAAGGAAATGATCGACGAAGAGGTTGCGGCGATGGCGGCGGCTCGGGCATAAGCTGGAGTCCTTTGACCGAGGAGCGCCATGAGCAAGCCACAACCCATCGAAACCGGCGGCTACGAACACCGCTTTGGCGGGCTTTTCCGCCTGTACGGAACCCCGGCCATGGAGGCGCTGCGCCGGGCGCACGTGCTCGTCGTCGGCGTCGGCGGCGTCGGCTCGTGGGTGGCCGAGGCGCTCGCCCGCAGCGGCATCGGGCACCTCACCCTGGTGGATTGGGACGACATCTGCTTTTCCAACACCAACCGCCAGATCCACGCCATGACCGGCACCGCCGGCCGCGCCAAGGTCGATATCCTCGCCGAGCGCATCCGCCTGATCAACCCCGGCTGCCAAGTTAACGCCATCCGCGAATTCTACACGGAGAAAAACGCCGATGCGCTGGTCACCGCCGACCTCTCGTATGTCGTCGATGCGATCGACCGCAAGGGCGCCAAAATCCACCTCATCACCCACTGTAGGCAGCTCGGCGTGCCGGTGATCGTGTCGGGGGGCGCGGGGGGGCGGGTCGATCCCTCGCAGATCCGCACCGCCGATTTGCGCGATTCGTACAACGACCCGCTACTGGCGCAGATCCGCAAGCAACTGCGTCGCAACCTCGACATGCACGGGCAGCACAAGAAAAAGTTCCAGATTCCCTGCGTCTTTTCCGCCGAGGAGATCCGCTATCCCCACCCCGACGGCGGCATCTGCCTGCAAAAACCGGAGGCGGAAAACGGCCCGCGCCAGCTCGATTGCAACTTTGGCTTTGGTTCCGCCACCTTCGTTACCGGTAGCTTTGGCTTCGCGATGGCCGCGCGCGTCGTCAACGACCTGACGGCGCCGCACGACGCGGTTATTCCGGATCGCGGCGGAAGCGGGCAATGAACATGGCGTCGCCGGGCCCTTCCCACGGCCAGATCTGGAGGCTGCCGGACGTAGGTTCGCCGGTGAGCGGGTGGGCGAAGGGGTCGAGCCGGAAGCGGGGATGCTGGTCGAGGAAGTTCATGACGACCTCCTCGGTTTCGGGCCGGGTGAGGGAGCAGACGGCATAGACGAGCACCCCGCCGGGCTTGACGCACCACGTGGCGTTGCCGAGGATTTTGAGCTGCCGCGCGGCGCATTGGACGACTTCCTTGCCCGAGGTGCGCCAGCGCGCATCGGGATTGCGCGACCAGGTTCCCCACCCGGAGCAGGGGGCGTCGGCAACCACGCCGTCGAAGGTCTTGCGGAAGGGTTCGTCGCTGACGGCGTTGAAGGGCTGGGTGCGTATGTTGCGGATGCCGTACTGGCGGGCACGTTTCTTGAGTTCCTTGAGCGCGGCCGCGCGAACATCGGTGGCGAGCACCTTGCCGTCCTGCTGCATCAAATCGATCAGCTGCAGCGCTTTGCCGCCCGCGCCGGCGCAGCAGTCCCACCAGTCCTGCCCCTTTTCCGGGGCGCAGGCGAGGCCGACGCATTGCGAGGCGATGTCTTGGACGACATACTGGGCGGCCTGCGGCCCGAG
>JBGSLE010000162.1:0-10072 GCA_041740875.1 Pontiella sp.
CCGGGCTCGAAGGCATCGAGAAGGTTACGGGCAAGGATATCGCCGGGATGATGATCGAACATATCGAAAGCCGCGCCAAGACAGGGAATACCAAGACGAAGGGGCAAGGCTAGGCCATGCAGCCCCCCCTGGCCATCGGAGGAGAATCGGTTGCGCCGGGCGAACGGAAAACCATCCACCTGCCCCTGCCCTATTTCTACACCCACGCGCCCACCACTATGCCGATCCACGTCGTCCGCGGCCGCGATCCCGGCCCGAGCCTCCTGGTCACCTCCGCCCTCCATGGCGACGAGATCAACGGCATCGAGATCATCCGGCGCATCCTCGGAAACCGGTCGCTCGGCCGCATCAAGGGCACCCTCATCCTGATCCCGGTGGTCAACGTCTTCGGCTTCGTCGGCCAATCGCGCTACCTGCCCGACCGGCGCGACCTCAACCGCAGCTTCCCGGGTTCGCCGAAAGGGTCGATGGCCGCGCGGCTGGGCAACCTGCTGATGACCGAAATCCTACCGTCCTGCACGCACGTCATCGACCTGCACACCGGGGCGGTCGGGCGCGAAAACCTGCCGCAAATCCGCGCCACGCTCGCCGGCAACCCCGAGCTGGAGCGACTGGCCAAGGCCTTCAACGCCCCCGTCGTGCTCGATGCCAGCCTGCGGACGGGAACCTTCCGCGAAGCCGCCCACCTCAAGGGCATCCCCTCGCTGGTCTACGAAGCCGGCGAGGCCCTGCGCTTCGACGAACTCTCGATCCGTGCCGGAACGACCGGCATCCTCAACGTGCTCGCGCACCTGGGCATGGTCCGCCAGCCGGCGCGGCGCAAGCAGATGGTTCCGCCCGTGGCGAAAAGCACGCAGTGGATCCGCGCGTCGCAAAGCGGCGTGATCCGCTCGCTGGTGTCCTTGGGCGCCCATGTTTCCGCAGGCGACACCCTCGCCTACATCACCGACCCGTTCGGCGAGCACGAGGAGACGATCGCAAGCCCCGTAACGGGGATTGTGATTGGCCGGACGCGCCTGCCGCTGGTCCACGAAGGCGAAGCGATCTTCCACATCGCCAAGTTTGCCCAGGCGGCGGAAGCCGCCGAATCGATCGAGGTTTTCCAGGACGCCTTCGACCCCATCAACGGCACGTCGGACAGCGACGAGCCGCCGGTCGTCGGCTAAGGCCAACCGATGGTCTTCTTGCTTGGCAAGCCGCTGCCATTTCCATAGCTTCCGACGAGGTGCAGCGCAGGTAAACAAAGGAGCCACATGGCCAGCGAAAAGTGGGGATCGAAACTCGGCGTCATCCTGGCCGTAACCGGCAGCGCGGTCGGCCTCGGGAATTTCCTGCGGTTCCCGGGCGTCGCCTGCGCCAATGGCGGCGGGGCCTTCATGATCCCGTACATTATCGCGTTCATCCTGCTGGGATTGCCGATCGCATGGGTCGAGTGGGCCATGGGGCGCTATGGCGGGAAGAAGGGATTCTCTTCGGCACCCGGCATATTCCGAGCCATCCTCGGCAACGACCGCGGCGCACAGATCGGAACCTTGGCCCTCATCATTCCGGTCGTCATCTACATGTACTATATCTCGATCGAGTCCTGGTGCCTGGGCTATGCATGGAAATACTGGACCGGCGGCATGCAGGAGGTGGTGGCCGAAGCCAGCCTCCAAGCCGAACTGGCCCAGCCCGGCCTGAGCGCAGCGTCATCGCGGGAGGCCGGCATCGACGCCGCCCAGAACTACCTGCTTCACTTTGCGGGCGTCATCCCCGAACCGGGCGGACAAAAAAGCGGAAACTTCCGCATCCTGCGCGACTTCGCCAACGGCAGCCTGCCGTTCCTCGCGATTTGCTTTGCCGCCAACCTGTTCCTCATCTACCGCGGCATCAACAAGGGCATCGAATGGTTTTGCCGGTGGGCGATGCCCGCCCTGCTCCTCTGCGCCGTGATCGTTCTCGCCCGCGTGCTCACGCTCGGAACGCCGAATCCGGAACTTCCCGACGCCTCGATCATCAACGGGTTGGGGTTCATGTGGAATCCGGTCGGGCACCGGCTGGTGGAGGGGCGGCTGGTCGAGGTCGGTTTCTGGGAGGCGCTCGCCACCCCGCAAACATGGCTTGCAGCCGCCGGGCAGATCTTTTTCTCCCTCTCCGTCGGATTCGGCATCATCATGACCTACGCGTCGTACACCAAGGACGACGACGACATCGCGCTCAGCTCCCTCTCGGCCGCCGCCGGGAATGGCTTCTTCGAAGTGGCCCTGGGCGGCATGATCGCGATTCCGGCCGCCTTTGTCTTCCTCGGCCCGGAAACGATCATCAGCGCCGGGGAAAAAGCCAGTTCGCTCTCGCTCGGGTTCCTGGCCCTGCCCGGTGTTTTCGAGCACATGCCGGCCGGCCATTTTTTCGGGGGGCTCTTCTTCTTCCTGCTCTTCATCGCGGCGATCACATCGTCGCTTTCCATGCTGCAACCCGCGATCGCCTTCCTCGAAGAGGGGCTGGGGCTAAGGCGGCACGCCGCCGTGACCCTGCTGGGCTTCATCACCGCCATCGGCACGTTGTTCGTTTCGCTGATAAGCAACGGGCTGACCGTACTCGACCACATGGACTTCTGGACCGCCAACTTTTGCATCTTCACGCTGGCGACGGTCGAAGTGGTCTTTTTCGCCTGGGTCATGGGAATCGACCGGGGGCTCGAGGAACTCGCGCACGGGGCCGAAATCCGGCTGCCGAAGGCCCTGCCGTTTGTCCTGAAATACGTGACGCCCGCATTTTTGCTGGTGATTTTCGCCAGCTGGCTCAGCAAGGAGGTCTTCTCGAACGGCCCCTATGTGAAAGCCCTGCGCGAGGATCCGCTGGTGCAGCTTACCGTGGGCTTCATTATCGGAAACTATCTTTTCTTCGCCATCCTGGTGCGCATCGCCGTCCGGCGATGGAGGAAAAACGAAGGGAAACCGGAGGTGGCGGCATGAGCCTGGCGGGCTGGATGATCATGACGGCCAGCGTGGCCGGGATGACGGTTCTGTTTGGCTGGTGCATCCGCAAGGTGTTCACGTTGCCCGATGCAACCCGGCACCTCCATTCCCAATCGGACATCGACCCCCGCGATCAGGAATGACCGCCAACCGCACGAAGCGTGGCGGCTTGCATGCGGCGTTGCCGCCTACCCGCGATGGCGGAAGCTGATGCGACCCTTTTCCAGGTCGTAGGGGGAGATTTCGACGGTGACCCGGTCGCCCACCGCAATGCGAATGAAGTGCTTGCGCATTTTTCCGGAAATATGCGCCAGGATTTCGTGCCCGTTTTCCAGTTCCACGCGGTACATGGTGGCGGGAAGCACCTTCTTGACCACGCCCTCCGCCTCGATTACTTCGTCTTTTGCCATTTTTGCTCCTCTGAAAATTTTTAGAAGCCGGGAATGCTACACAGAAAAGGGGGGTTTGCAACCTT
This sequence comes from Pontiella sp., assembly GCA_041740875.1. Taxonomy (GTDB): domain Bacteria; phylum Verrucomicrobiota; class Kiritimatiellia; order Kiritimatiellales; family Pontiellaceae; genus Pontiella. Next base: position 3,436 of record JBGSLE010000162.1, read on the forward strand.
TAGTATCGATACGCCTTTCCTCGGGCAACAAAAAAGGGCGCCCTGCGGGGGCGCCCCTGCCTGGCGGAAACCCACCGGACGGCTTATTGCTCCGCCTCGATGGCGGCCACCAGCGCGGCCTGCTGCTGCAAGCCGACATACTGCTGCTTTTTCTCGCCATTCTTGAGCAGGATCAGCGTCGGGATGGAACGGATTCCATACTTGGCCGCCAGCTCGGGGTTTTCATCGACATTGACCTTCGCGATCACCGCCTTGCCCGCGATGGCCGCGGCCACTTTCTCGAGGATCGGGGTCTGCATCTTGCACGGACCGCACCACGGGGCCCAGAAATCCACCAGAACCACGCCGTTTTTGGTCGCTTCGTCGTAGTTTCCACTGCTCAGTTCTATTACGCCTGTTGCCATGTTTAAACTCCTGTTTGGTTTTGGGACGGGACGGATTATTCCTGCGAATGCTCAAAAAACCAACCACAATTCCTACCATTTGTTTAGATGCACCCGCTCCGGGTCGAACCGGCGCTCCGGCGCCGCCACCTCGTTGGGCACGCCCATGGCCAGCAGGGCGAAGGGAACGGACGGACGCGGAACACCGAGAATCTTGCGGCAGGTCTCGATCCGCTCCTCCAGCGGGTAGATGGCGATCCAGACGCAGCCGATGCCGATATCGTGCGCCGCCAGCTGCATGTTTTGCGCGGCGCAAGAGCAATCCTGCGGCCAGAAGCCCGGATAGATCTCCTTCGAGGGGTCGCCGCACACCAGCGCCAGGAAGGTGGCCTCCGCCAGCATTTCGGTGCCGCCGAGCCCGGTGAACTGCCGGATCGTGGCCGGATCGTCGATCGCCACGAAATGCCACGGGCGCGCATCGGCCGCCGAAGGCGCATTCATCGCAGCCTCGAGAATGATTTTCCGTTCGGACTCCGTCACCGGTTCGTTCGTCCAGGACCGGATGCTCCGCCGCGTCATGATCGCCTTGATCGTCTCCATGGGAAATCCTTTCGTTGGCCGCAGAAGATCGCAAATACACGGGGTGCGTGCAAAGCGTTTTTGCCCGGAGTTCTCCCATCACATGCGGACATTTAACACGAAGGCACCAAGCAAGCTCAATACTCCGGAAGGTTTTTGGCTGAGCAGCCATACCGCCAAGCCCGACCGCTAACGCCCACCCTCAGCGGCGCGCGGCCCCCGCGCGTACGCTGCAGGGTGATGTTCGGCTACTCTGGATTCTCATCCAGCCATTTCGCGATCTCTGGAAGGCGCTCATTCTGCAATGTGATTGTGTGGTGGCAAGGTTTGCAACTCACGATGAAGCCCTCCATGACACTCATGAGTTTGTGGCAATGCGGGCAGTAAGGTTCGTCTGAGTACTTCCCGTTGGCCTTCTTCTTGAAGGCCATGGACTTGTATGTCCTGAACTCCTCTTCCTTCTGACTGGACTCAGCCTGACGTGTCAGCTTCTCGTTTTCTTTTTCGAGATGGGCAATGCGCTCCGCCTGGGAGTCGAGCTTCTCCTGGAGGAGATCCGCCTTGTCGGACAGAAGCTTGTTGTGCTCAGCCTGCAACTGGAAGTTGCGTTCAAGAAGCTGGTAGGTGGCAGCATCAACCACCTTGCCTTGGATATCCTTCAGAAAATCAGTTGCACCCATCTTCTCTCCTTTCAGCCGAACGTGAACCTGACGTTTCCCGAACCGCGTCCGCGCGGTTTGGGATAACGTCCAGGTTGTGGTTGGGCGACCTCAGTCTCCTTGTCTTCGGATCAGTGCCTTCTGGCATGCCTTGCAGCGGTCTGACAGAGCTGGCTCGGTATCGCAGTACCAGTGAGTATACATGTCATAGTTGAGATCATCACGGCCACAAAGCGCACCGGGAGACACCCAGTCTGGAGGTTCCCGCTCGACAACGTAGTAGTGCGCCTTGAAGTCTGTGACGCGCGCCCAGCCTTCATCCGGAATTTGGCGCTTGCGTCGCGAAGGTGTGGCTGGAGTCGCGGATGACCTGCCAAACAGCTTCGATAGGAATCCCATGTTCTCTCCTCTCGTCCAACGAGTGCACTGAGGTTTTGCGCGCGTAGCAAGCAATAACCTCCAGTGCTTTGTTCTGTTCCCTATTCTTTTCTCCAGAGAGCCCAGACATCACAGTTTGCATGGTGCTCATCAGGATACTTATCAAGTAAAATTGCTTGGATCTCGAGCACACGAGGAAGTTCCGAGATCAGCCCAACGCTTGAAAGCTCATCATTCCTAAACGCGAGCGGAAATCCTCCGCAGTTTGTGAGTGCGCTCATTCCCATCCCCATTTCAACAAGGTCGTATCCTTTGAATCGGAAATGTGGGCTGGGAAAGGCATCTCTACATTCTGCCTGAGGATTCCGGACAGCAGCCAGTATGCTGACACGCTGAACTCCTTCAATTCGCGACTGGAGGTAGTCCAGATCGCGAAAGAAATCTATCACGTAGTCTTCCTGCACGTTGTGCTTCCAGTCCTCATCCTCGAGCTTTTTGATCACGCATGGGCAGAGACTGCTGTCGAGCCCGATGACTTCCTCAAGTTGCGTCAGCCCGGACCACTCAACATACTTTGTCCACCCGTCACCCCAGCTCGGGGAGAACGGCTCGACAGCTATGTACCAAGGCTCTATCATATCTTAACAGAACGTTAATCCTGACCCGCTTGGGACTCAGACTTTGCCTTCAAAACGGGCGTTGTCCAAGTAGGGTCCAGGATCTGGTTGGGGTTATTCATTGGGGAAATTTCTTCACATGATAAATGGATGAATAGCGCATTTCATTTTGGGCTGATTCTGGTGGGTAGTTCACCTTTTGATATTGCTTTAGACGATTTTTGTACTCCCTCGTTTTTTTAAACTCACTGTAGAGCTGATCAAGAAATATTTCATACTCTCGATGATTGAGGGTTTTTCTTTTGGTGATTAATCCGTCAGAAATTTCAAGTATCGTATATTTGGTGTGAATATATCCAAACCCTACTGTTTCGTTTTTCTTCCCTTCACCATGAGATAATTGAATAAGGCCAGTATACCAACTAATCGGGAATAGGATCTCTTTTGATTTTAGATCATCAATTTTCGATGTCCATTTGCTGTCTCGTCTACAGTATCCTTCTTGAACCTCGATATCTTTGAGGCAAATCGTATTATTTGTAATGAAATACGAAGCCACATAACCTCTGAGTAAAGCAGTGGAACCTATGCCCTCTGGCCGCTTGTCTGTATTTTTTTCAAAATAGGGCTCCAAAATAAAGGGATCGAATTCTATCACCTCACCATCGTAATGAAATTTGTCGGGATACTGCGGTGTGCCATACACTGTTGATAGGGCTAAAAATATCAGGAGTATGGCAAATATTGATGTTTTCATTTTTATCTTACCCCAACGTTCAATATGAGCCGCTTGGGAACCCAACTTTGACCGAATCGACGGGCGTTGTCCAAGTAGGCTCAATGTTCTGGTTCGTCCTAGGTGTCAGTCCTATTATTTCATCATTCTAAGATGCCCCGGCGGCTGGCGGGGCGGGGAAGGGTGCCGGGTTTGAGAGGGCGGCCAGCGCCCGGTCCAAGGGGTAAGAGTACGAGCGTTAGTCAACCCTGGTTTTTGAGCTTTGTTTTTAGGCATGGCGGGTATTCCAGCAAAAAAACAAACGCAATGCCGGATTCCCGATGTGGGTTGCTCGAAGAAGACGAAGCCATTTTGGTCTTACGCAACCCTTCCCCGGGTTCCTTGCCCTACGGAACTGGCTTGCGCCCTCTCTAATCCGTCCACAGATGGTTTGCCACAGCCCGCGCCGTGCCCTATGTTCCGCCGCCATGTATCAACGCAAACAACTGGTGGAGGTCGAGGTTTCCGACCTGGGCGACAAGGATCAATGCTTCGGACGGCTGGACGACGGCATGGCGATCTTCATCCAAGGGCCGGCGGCGGTGGGCGACACCGTGCGCGCGGAAATCTTCAAGGTGAAGAAAAACTATCTCGCCGCCCGCTTCCGCGAACTGCTCAAGCCCTCGCCGCACCGCATCGAACCGCGCTGCCCCTACTTCGGCCTTTGCGGCGGCTGCAAGTGGCAGCACATGGATTATGCCGAACAGCTGCGCCTCAAGCGCAAGCAGGTGCAGGACGCCCTCGAACACCTCGGCGGATTCAAGGAGGTCGCGTGCGAACCCTGCCTCCCCGCCGGGGCGCTCTTCGGCTACCGCAACAAGATGGATTTTTCCTTCACCGACCTGCGCTACCTGACCCCCGACGAAACGGGCACCGAACCCGGCCACCACGCCAAGCCGCTCGACTTCGCCCTCGGCTTCCACGCCCCCGGCTGTTTTTCGAAGGCGATCGACATCGACCACTGCGATATTTCCACCGAAGAGATGAACACGGCGCTCAACACCGTACGAGTCTTCTGCCTAAACCATCGCGCCGAGCTGCCCGTCTATTCGACCTTTTCCCACACCGGCGAACTGCGCAACCTCGTCGTCCGCCACGGCGGCCATACCGGCGAATTCATGGTCAATCTCGTGACCACCACCCACCAGCCGGAGCTGATGCACAAACTCGCCCAGGAACTTCTTGCGGCGCTGGGCGAAAAATTAACCACGTTCGTCAACAGCACCACCTCCGCCAAGAACACGGTCGCCTTCGGCGAACGGGAGTTCGTGCTTCACGGCCCCGGCTTCATCACCGACCGTTTAGGCGACTACACCTACCGCATTTCCGCCAACTCGTTTTTCCAGACCAACACCGCGCAGGCCGAACGGCTCTACCGCCAGGTGCTGGAAAGCGCTCAGCTAAAACCGACCGACGTGGTTTACGACCTTTTCTGCGGCACCGGCTCCATCGCCCTCTTCGCCTCCGGCCACTGCCAAAAGGTGCTCGGCGTCGAACTGGTCGAAAGCTCCGTGCGCGACGCCCGCGAAAACGCCCGCGCCAACCACGTCGAAAACTGCACCTTCATCCAGCTAGACCTCAAGGATATCCGCCGGATCGAGACGGATATGCGCGAATTCGGCGCCCCGGACGTCGTCATCACCGACCCGCCGCGCGCGGGGATGCACCCCAAGGCCGTGCAGATGCTGCGGGAAATCGCCCCGCCCGCCATCGTCTATGTCAGTTGCAACCCCGCCTCGCTTGCGCGCGACGGGCAGATGCTCTGTGAAGGGAGCCAATACGCGCTCGTTTCCTGCCAGCCGATCGATATGTTCCCGCAAACCAACCACGTCGAAAGCGTCGCCCGGTTCGAGCGGCAGGGCTGATTTTATTTGGCGGGGGCAATGTCGGCCGGCAACTCGTCGGGGCGGCCCGCCATGAAGCGGCATTTTTCGACGTCGGCCTTTTTCAGCTGCTTTGCCTGGACGGGCAACCAGAGCGAAATGGCCGGGACATAGGTGATGACCATCAGCGCGGCGATCATGGCGCCGAAAAAGGGCAGCAAGGTTTTGGTCGCCTTGGCGATCGTGGTCTCCCCGACGCCGCAACCAATGAAGAGGCAGGTGCCGACGGGCGGCGTGCAGAGGCCAATGCAGAGGTTGGCGATCATGATCATGCCGAAATGGATTTCATGCATGCCCAAGGCGACGACGACCGGCAGGAAGATCGGCGTGAAGATCAGTACGGCGGGTGTCATGTCCATGAAGGTGCCGACAAAGAGCAGCAGCAGGTTGATGGTCAGCAAAATCACGATCGGGTTTTCGGAAAGCCCGAGCAGCGCGGCGCTGACCGTCTGCGGGATGTTGGCCATCGTCATGATCCAGCTCATGCCGGAGCTGGCGCCGATGAGCAGCATGACAACCGCCGTGGTGATGCCGGTCTGTAGCAAGAGGCCGGGAACCTCCTTGAGCTTGATCTCCCGGTAGACGCAAACCGTCAGGACAAAGGCGTAGACCACCGAAATCGCCGCCGCCTCGGTGGCGGTAAAGACGCCCAGCAGAATGCCGCCGATGACGACCACGACCAGAAAGAGGCTCAGGCAGGCGCGCTTGAACGCCACCAGGATTTCAACCAGCGACGCGCGCGGCTCGCGGGCATATTTTTTGCGGTAGGCGAAGCCCCCGCAGACCACCATGATGAACAGCCCCATCAGGATGCCCGGCAAAACGCCTGCCATGAACATCGCCGCAATGGAGACGGAACCGGCGGCGACGGAATAGACGATCATGATGTTGCTGGGGGGAATCAGCAGGCCTGTCGTGGCGGCGGTGGTGGTGACGGCGACGTTGAATTCGCGGTTGTAGCCCTTGCGGTTCATCTCCGGAATCATGAAGCCGCCCACCGACGAAACGGCGGCGGCGGCGGAACCGGAGATCGAACCAAACAGCATGCAGGTGAGGGTGTTGACATAGGCCAGGCCGCCGGGCAGGAAGCCGACCAGCGTACCGGCGAAATCGATCAGCCGGCGGGCCATGCCCCCCTTCCCCATCAGGTGTCCGGAGAGGATGAAGAACGGGATGGCGAGCAAGGCAAAGCTGTTCACGCCGTTGACCATGTTCGCGGCCACGACCACCGACGGATCGGAGCCCTCCGCCAAAACCGCGAAAAACGTGGAGAGGGCGATCGCCACCGCGATCGGCACATTCATGGCCAGCAGCAGGACGAAAACCAGCACCAGGATCAATGCAACGAATCCCATCAGCGCCC
>JBGSLE010000163.1:0-4118 GCA_041740875.1 Pontiella sp.
GCTGGCGGCCACGCTGGTATTGCTGGCGCGGGTGTGGGAACCGCTGGGCGCGGCCCGCGGCGTGTTCCGCAACTTGGTTTTCACGGTGCTGCTGGTCGGCTTTTTGATGGGCGGATTTTTTATTGTGCTCGTCAACTATCGCCGCATCCTTGGCTGGGCGTTGGCGCATAAAAAAACCTATCTCGCCATGCCGCTCTTCCTGCTGGTGGCGGGATCCTGCGTCTGGCTGGGGTTCGACCGCGTGTTCGGCTTCATCCCCGCCGCCGTCGAACACGCGGGCCTGAACGCCCAAGCCATCCGCCACGCGCGCCCCTGGGTCTGGGCCGCGCACGAATTCCCCGGCCTTGGACGGGAATTCATGCCGCCGCTCGACGAAGGCTCGTTCCTGTGGATGCCGACCACCATGCCGCACGCCTCGATCGGCGAAGTGCTCGATGTGATGAAATACCAGGACCAGGCGATCGCCTCCGTGCCGGAGGTCGACCTCGTCGTCGGCAAGCTCGGCCGCGCCGAAAGCGCGCTCGATCCGGCGCCGATCTCCATGCTCGAAACCGTCATCCACTACAAACCCGAATACAAGCTCGACGAAGCCGGCCGCCGCATCAACTTCCGCTACGACCGCCCGTCCGGCGAATTTGTGCGCGACGCGGACGGCGAACTCATCCCCGACCACCGCGGACGGCCCTTCCGGCAGTGGCGCGACCACATCCGTACGCCGAACGACATCTGGGATGAAATCGCCAAGGCCGCCCATCTTCCCGGCACGACCTCCGCGCCGAAACTCCAGCCCATCGAAACCCGCCTCGTCATGCTGCAAACGGGAATGCGCGCGCCCATGGGCATCAAGCTGCGCGCCCCGGACCTCGACACGCTCGACCGGATGGCGGTCGAGCTGGAACGGCATCTCCGGCAAGCGCCGGGCGTGCGCGCGGAAACCGTCAATGCCGAACGGGTGACGGGCAAGCCGTATTTGGAAATCGCCATCGACCGCGAAGCGGTTTCGCGCTACGGGTTGAATATTGTCGATGTGCAGGAGGCCATTGCCGCCGCTGCTGGCGGCAGGACGGTGACCACCACCGTCGAGGGCCGCGAACGCTACCCGGTGCGCGTGCGCTACCAGCGGGAACGGCGCGACGACTTCGAGGCGATCGGCCAAATCCTCGTCCACGCCTCGGACGGAACGGCGGTTCCGCTAAGCGACCTAGCGGAAATCCGCTATGCGCGCGGGCCGCAGATGATCCGCGGCGAAAACACCTTTTTGACGGCCTACGTCACCTTCGGCGGCGAACCGGGCATGGCCGAGGTGGATGTGGTGGAGGGTGCGCAGGCCTATCTGGCGGCGATGGTCGCGGGTGGCGAACTGGTTGTGCCGCCGGGCGTGAGCTGGCGCTTCGCCGGTTCCTACGAGCACCAACAGCGCGCCATGGCCACGCTGCGCATCGTACTGCCGCTCTCGCTGGGCATCATCTTCCTGATCCTCTACTTCCAGTTTAAATCGGTGCCGACCGTGCTGGTCCTCTTCAGCAGCATCATGGTTGCGTGGGCCAGCGGCTTTTTCATGCTCTATCTGTACGGCCAGGAATGGTTCCTCGACGTTGCGGTCTTCGGCGTCAACCTGCGCGAGCTCTTCCATCTCCATACGGTCAACCTCAGCGTGGCGGTCTGGGTCGGTTTCCTGGCGCTGTTCGGCATTGCGGTGGACGACGGCGTGATCATGCACACCTACATCGAACAACGCTTCGAATCCGACCAGCCTCGCACGCGCGAGGCCGTCCGCGTGTGCGTGACCGAAGCGGGGCTGCGCCGCATCCGGCCCTGCCTGATGACCACCGCCACGACCTTCCTGGCGCTACTGCCGATCCTCACCTCGACCGGCCGCGGATCCGACCTGCTGCTGCCGATGGCGTTGCCGATCATCGGCGGCATTACACTGGGTGTTTTCGACTGGTTCACCGTCCCGGTGCTGGCCTCCGCCTTGAAGGAACGCGCGGTGAAGCGAACGTCGGTTGACTTATCCCCGCGCGCGCCTATCCTTCCGCCATGAACGCGGCTGAAACCATGAAACTGCTCTTGGGATTGCTCGGGGGGCTCGCGCTGTTCATCTACGGCATGCGCACCATGAGCACGGGCCTTTCCGCCGCCGTCGGCGACGGCATGCGCAAACTGCTCGCTACCGCCACCCGCAATCGCTTCGCCGGGCTCGGGCTCGGCACGGTGATCGGTGGCCTGATCCAAAGCAGCGCCACCATCGTCCTCTTCATCGGCTTCATCAACGCCGGCCTGATGACCTTCGTCCAGTCGCTCGCGCCCATGCTCGGCGCCAACATCGGCACCACCCTCTCGATCCAGCTGATCTCCTTCAAGCTGGCCGACTATTGCCTCGCCGGCGTGTTCATCGGCCTGCTGCTAAATCTGGCGGCGCGTTCGCCCCGGCTCAAGCATAGCGGCACCGCCCTGCTCGGCTTTGGCCTGCTGTTCCTCGGCATGACCCTCATGGGCGACGCCATCAAGCCCCACCGCGAACTCTTCGAGCCGTGGCTGGCGCGCATCAACGGATCGACAACCCAGGGGCTGGTGCTCGGCGCGCTGGTTGCCATGGCGATCACGGGCATCGTGCAAAGCAGCGGCGCGGTGATCGGGATGGCGTTCGCGATGGTCTCCGCCGGGGCGATCACCGATTTGCAGGGCATCTTCCCGAGCATCATCGGCGCCAACGTCGGCACCTGCGTCACCGGCCTGCTCGGCAGCATCGGCACCACCGTCGAGGCGCGCCGCGTAGCGGTGGCGCACCTGCTCTTCAACCTCGCCAGCACCACCCTGGCCATCGCCGCCGCCCCGCTGTTCTACGCCTTCATCCCCCATACCTCCGGCGACGTCATCCGCCAGGCGGCCAACGCCGATACGATCAAGATGCTCCTGAGCGCCCTGCTCTTCCTCCCTTTCATCCCGCTCCTCGCGAAGGCGGTTGCCCGCGCAACGCCCACGAAAAAGGCCCAGCCGGAATCGAGTTTCCTCGACCCCGACATCCTCAACCGGCCCGAACAGGCCATCTTCGCCTGCCTGCGCGAACTCCAGCGCACCGCCCGCATCTGCGCCCAAAGCCTGCGCCTCGCCGCCGAGGAATTCCTGCAGCACGATCCCCGCCGCGAGCGGCGCATCAAGGCGAACGAACAGAGCGTCAATGCCATCAAACTGGCCATGCGCGACTACCTCTTCGCGCTGACCCGCCACTACCTCTCCCGCCGGCAGGCCATCCTCATCGAGCACATCGACCGCTGCATGTCCGACCTCGAACGGGTGGGCGACCACATCGACAACCTGGCGAAGATCGCCGCGCGGCAGCGCCGGATGCCGGAGGCCCGCTTCGGCGCGCCCGCCACGGAGGACTGGCTCGCGCTGCACCGCGCCGTCACCTCGCTCATGGCCCAGGTGATTGAATCGCTCGACCCCGAAACCACCAATTTCCAGGAGATGGCCAAGCAGATCCTCGACCGGCGCGAGGAGTTGACCCAAACCGCGCTCGCCGCGCAGCAGGCCCATTTCAAGCGGCTGGAGGAAAAATCGGTGACCCCGGTCGCGGGCATGCTGTTCAACGACTACCTCTCCAACTTTTGGCGGATCGCCAAGCACATCAAGAATATCGCCCTCGCCGAACAACAGCCCCAGTTTTGGCTCAAGCGCGAAAAGCTCGGGCAGGTCATGTCGGGCGACGCGCCCGGCTACGCCATCCCCGGCGAAATCAGCCCCAAGGACTACCTCAACCGGCTCCAGTCCGACGACTTCAAGTAACGCCCATGGAAACCATCCGCGCATTCATCGCCGTAGACATCGGCTCCGAGATCCGCCGCCAGCTGGCGGACGTGCAGCGCAGGCTCCGGCCCTGCCATGCCGACATCCGCTGGACCAACCCGCAGGGCATCCACCTCACCCTCGCGTTTCTGGGAAACCTGCCGCTCCACCTGCGGAAACCGCTGGAGCAGGCGCTCGACCAGGCGCTCCAGGGCATGGAGCCGTTCGATATCGAAATCGCCGGAACCGGGACCTTCGGGCCGCCGCGCGCGCCCCGCGTCGTTTGGGCCGGCATCGTGCACTCCCCACCCCTGCTCGAAGCGCAGCGG
>JBGSLE010000164.1:0-2015 GCA_041740875.1 Pontiella sp.
CTACCGGTCTGCGCTCGCCGGTTTCACCTCCCTCCTGGCCGACCCGCTGGGGTTGCCCGGCAGCCCCCCCGCCGGATACGCCATCTTCAAGAATCTCGTGCCCACCCGCGGTCTGGAACCGGCCACCTATCTCGACGGTACCAACGTGGTTTCCGTGACCGGCAACGCCAACCTCCTGTTCGACGCCTACAAGGACCTGGTGTTGCTGCTCAACGGCCTGCGGGACTACGGCCGCGAAGCGGAAGCCCTGGGACGGCTCAAAACCAACCGCAACAATGCAGGCGACCTGGAAGAGGCCAAAGTACTGGTCACCGATGCCCAGCGGTTCCTTTTCCTGCAGCAGGCCAAGCTGCTGGGCGCATTCCCCGAGCTTGATTTGCGCGGCGCCGGCAACGTGGACGCGGCGTCCGGCCTGGCGGAAGCCTCGGATGGCGTGGCCGTGAGCATGGTCGGACTCGAAACGCTGGCCCAATCCATTCGCAGCGGATCCCGCCTGCTGGGCTTTGAGGACGATTTTCTGATGCTGGTGCAAAAGTTTGCCGGGCAATCGGAGGATGTCTTCGATTCGTTCGATGCCTACGAGCTCCGGCTGAACCCCACCGACCTCTCCAGCCCGTTGCGCTATGCCATGGAGCTGCAGGACAGCGCCATTGCTTCCTACAACGACTACCGCGGCTACCAGGACCAGCTCGAAACCCAGCTGGGCTACATCACCGAAACCGCCGAAGACCGCCTCTTCCAAATCACGGGCGCGTATCCGGGCGAACCCAAATACGACAGGCCCGACCGGAACGAAGGCTGCGAGATCTGGCAGCAACTGAAGAGCATTGATATCGCCAAGCTTCAAATCCAGCGCAACAAAACCGAGATCGCCAATCTCGAGAGCGAGGTGATTATCGAGGTGGAGCGCTCGCAATCGGTTCGGAACACCTTCGTCTATTACGGCAACAAGCAAGCGAGTTTGACCGAGTGGATCGGCCATATCAATGCCGCGCAGGCGTTTGCCAACGAATTGGCTGCCGCCGCCGACGGCATCTCCGTCTCCGGTGGCTTCTTGAGCGCCAGCGTAAGCGTCAGCCCCGGCGTCGCCGCGCACGCCGTCAACGCCGTGGTGCAGGCGGGAGCCGAAGAGTTTAAGGGGCGGTTGGAAGCCGACAAGGAACGGTTGGCCGCCCAGGAAAACGCCACGCTGGAAAACATCGAAAGCGCCGCCAAGGTGGAAACCCTGATGCTGGGCATGAAGACGCTGGCGATCGATTCGCAGGAGGCCGCGATCCTGCTCAAGCAGGAACTGGGACGCCTCGCTGCGCTGATCGGCGAGAAGGACAACCTGGAACGGACACTGGACGAAAGCAGCGCCAGCCTGTCTGGCCGCTACTTTGCCGATCCAAGCCACCACCTGCGCTACCAGCACCAGACCATGCTCGCCAACCTCGCGTTCGACGAAGCGCAAAAATGGCTCTATTTCATGGCGCGCGCCCTCGAATACAAATGGAACACGCCGTTTATGAACTATTTCTTTCTCGGCCGGAAATGGTCGGCCGGAACACTCTTCAAGCTCCGCAACGCCGAAGAGCTGCAGCAGATGTACAACGCCATGGTCAGCTTCAACAGCCTGGTGCAGCTGCCGCGCGACGACTATTTCGACTGGTTCTCCGTCCGCGAGGATTTCCTGGGATACCGGGAGTTCGACGGCACCAACCAGCTCTTCTATGCCGACCCCGCCAACCCCGACTCCCCGGCCACGCTCACCGCCATCGATGCCTTCCGCAGCTACCTGCGCACCAGGATGGACGCCATCGGCAACATCAAGCTGGACTTCAGCACCCGGCGCGAAATACCCGGCGGCACCTTCTACCGCGGCGCCCGCCGCGATGGATCCGGCAACGTGCTCAGCGCCGGCCTGTTCCTCGACAAGATCAAGTGGCTCAAGATCGGCCTGCCCGGCAGCCATTCGCTCGGCCGCACCCAGCTCGCCGGCGAGCTCTCGTACGGCGGCACCGGCTTCATCCGCA
>JBGSLE010000165.1:0-7903 GCA_041740875.1 Pontiella sp.
GGTGACCGCCGCCGGCAAGGGGTGGTTCGAATTCCGTTTCCAGCCGGTGTACGAGGTCGCGTTCGTTGACGGAGAGCCCGCGGCGGTCAATCCCGACATGCCCGCGCCGGTCCATTTCCACAACATTAACTTCATCGATCCGGAAAAAGGCGAACAGGCCTACCAGTCGACGGACGAATATCCGGCGCTCAAGCCCGGCATGCACACCTATGCGCAGAAGGCGGACGGCGTCTTTCGCTTCGAATCCGCCAAGATGCGCAACAGCCCCCGCGTGGGGCAGGTTGCGGTTTTCCAATACGCGGGCCGCACCTCGCCGGCCATCGCCGTGCAACGCTCCGAAAACATCCGCATCGAAAACGTCACGCAATACCACGCGGGCGCCATCGCCAATATCTTCGAGGGGTCGAAGGATATCTACATCGACAAAATGGCCATGACCCGCCGTCCCGGTTCCGGCCGCTGGTTTTCCGCGCTCAACGACGCCACCCACCATGTCGATTGCCGGGGCGACATCCACATCACCAACTGCCTCTTTGAATTCCAAGGCGACGACGCCGCCAACATACACGGCATCTACCGCACCATCGACCGCACGCTCGGCGACAGCGGCCTGCGCCTGCGGCTCATGCACTTCCAGCAGCTCGGTGTCGATTCCATCCATCCGGGCGACACCGTCGCGCTGTGCAGCAAGGCCGACTTCCAGATCCTTGGGAAAGCCGTCGTCAAAACCATCGAGTGGCTCGAAGGCGGCGAATATTGCGACGTCCATTTTGAAGCCCCGCTGCCGAAGCTCGATTGGCCCAACACCGTCGCCATGCTTCACGAGGACCGGGTTGACGTTAGGATCAGCCACAACCGCATCCAGAACAACCGGGCCCGCGGCGTGCTCGTCAAGACGCTCGGCAAGGTGCGCATCCACGACAACTATTTCCACACCCCCGGCGCGGTCGTGCAAATCCGGATCGATGCCTCCAGCTGGTTCGAGGCCGGCCCGGTCGACGATGTCGAAATCTTCAACAACACGTTCGACCAGTGCAAATTCGGGGGTTGGAGCCGCGCGCTATTCGAACTCAACCCGGCCATGAACGATCCTGCCAGCGAAGCCAGCGTGATTAAGAATGTTCGGATCCACCACAACACGATCATCCAGGTTTTCCAGCCGACGATTGCCGCCAACAACATCGAAAACCTGGAATTCTTCGACAATACGATCACGCCTGGAACCGGCTATCCCCCGTGGGGCAAGCCTGCGGAACGCTTCCTGTTCGGCAAGGGCGTAACCACCGGACGGATGCAGGAATAAGACGCATGAGAATACCTTCAGCAGCCATCGCCATTGCGCTGGGTCTCAACGCCTGGAGCGCATCGTCAAAGCCCAACATCGTGCTGTTCTTCGCCGATGATCTGGGGTGGGCGGATTTGGGATACCGGAATCCCCAATTCGAATCGCCCAACATTGACCGGCTCGCGCGGGAGGGGCTCGACTTCCAACAGTGTACCATCGCCTGCCCGACGTGCAGCCCTAGCCGTGCGACATTGCTCACGGGACAACATCCCGCGCGGCTCAAGCTGGTGCGGCATATCCCCGGGGGCGCCGCAAACGGATTCGACCCGTTTGGGCGGACCACCCGCGAGTTCAACCTGTTGGAGACCGACCCCGCCCAATTTCCCTGCCGCAACTGGCTGCCGCTGGAAAACACGACCTACGCCGAGGCGCTCAAGGCGCTGGGCTACTACAATGCCTTCATCGGCAAATGGCACCTCGGCCACGAAGAGTTCCATCCCGTCCACCAAGGCTTCGACCGGCAAACCGGAACCTGCAATTTCGGCCATCCCGCCTCCTACTATCCGCCCTACTTCAGGAATTCCGCTGTGCTGGCCGAGGAAAAAGAGCGTTATCTCACCGATAAGCTGACCGACGCGGCGGTCGAATTCATCGAGTCCTACGAGGAAGAAAAACCCTTCATGCTCTCGTGTTGGTACTATGCGGTGCATTCCCCCCACGAAGGGCGGAAGGATCTGGTGAAGCACTTCGAAGGGAAGGGGCTCTCCGGCAAGCTTGCCCATTACGCCGCCATGGTGAAGGCCCTCGATGAATCGGTCGGCCGCGTGCGCGCCGCGCTCGAAAGAAAGGGGTTGGCGGAAGACACCATCCTCATCTTCCTGTCCGACCAGGGCGGCTTTTTTGAAAACGCCCCGTTCCATGGCGGCAAGCTGGTCGATACGCTCTACGAAGGCGGCGCGCGGGTTCCGTTCATCGTCCTCTGGCCGGGCGTCACGAAAGCCGGATCAAAAAACAACAGCGTCGTCCAGTCCACCGACCTCTTTCCCACGCTCGTTGAAATCGCCGGCGGCGACCCCGCCGCGTTTGCGGAGCTCGACGGCGTTTCGTTGAAAACCATCATCGAAAAAAACAGCCTGCTGGAACGCAGCGAACCGATCTACGGCTACCGCGCCTATGAAGACCTCTACGCCTCCGTCCGCGAAGGCGACTGGAAACTCCTCGCCTACCGCGGCGGAACCCTCAAGCTTTATAACATCGCCGATGACATCGGAGAGAAAAACGACCGGGCAACCTCCCATCCTGAAAAAGTGGCGGAACTCAAAGCCAAACTCGCGGCATGGGAAAAAGAGATGCAGGTCGAGCAATACTCCGGCATTCAGTGAAGTAACGTAGACGAAGCTTCCAGCTTCGTTCTGATTCAAAGGAACAAACATGACGTTAGACAAACTGCTGATCACCGCCCTGTTGGCTAGTGCCGCAGCCGCATCCCACGCCGAAACCATCAACGTGGCCGACCATGGCATGCTGCCGGACGACGGCAAGGACGACACGCGCGCGCTGCGGCTGGCCTTGGCCGCCTGCAAGGCGCAGGGCGCGGAGCGGATCGTTTTCCCGAAAGGCCAGTACGACTTCCACCCCGCCTTTGCCGAAGAACGCTACTGCTTCATCAGCAACAACGACGAAGGCCTCAAGCGCATCGTCTTCCCGTTGGTCGGAATGGAAAACCTCGTGATCGATGGCCAGGGCTCCGAATTCCTCTTCCACGGCTTCCTCAACCCCTTCGTCGCGGAATGCTCCACAAACATCGTCTTCCAGAATTTCTCGATCGATTTCAGCCGCCCCTTCCATAGCGAGGCGATCATTCTCGCCGATCCCGCCGAGGGGTTGGATGTCGAGATCCGCGAGGGGTTCCCCTTTGTCGTCGAGAACGGAACCTTGCTCTTTACCGGCGCCGTAACCAAAAGCGACGAACCGCTGACGACCGTCTCCAAAAGCGACATCTATGCCAGCAGCCACATGCTCGAGTTCGATACCCAAAAGCGCGAAACCGCCTACATGGCCCGCGACTTTTTCTTCCGCGGCATCACGGGTTATCCCGCCCAAGCCCTCGGCGGGCGCAAGGTGCGCATCCTCGTTCCCATGCTCACCGGCACGGTCGGCAACACCATGGTCTTCGGCCCCGACCACCGCAACCATCCCGGCTTCGTGCTCACCGACTGCGCCGACATCCTCTTTTCCAACGTCACCCTCCACCACGCCGGCGGCATGGGCATCCTCGGCCAGCGCACGCATAACGTGACGGTCGACCGCTGCACGGTCACCCCGTCGCACGGGCGCATGCTCAGCACCACCGCCGACGCCACCCACTTTGTCAACAACACCGGCAAGATTGTCCTCAGCAACAACCTGTTCGAAAACCAGAAGGACGACGCCACCAACATCCACGGCATCTATCTCCAGGTCGTCGAAAAAACCGCCGCCAACGAAATCATCGTCCAGATCAAGCACCGCCAGCAGTTTGGCTTCGACTTCCTCAAGCCGGGCATGGAAATCGAGCTGGTGCGCGGCAAAAGCATGGTCACCTACGCCACCGCCACCTTAAAAAACGCCGAACGCATCAACAAGGAGTTCACCCGCGTCGTGTTCGAACAGCCGTTGCCCGGAAACCTGGCGATCGGCGACGCACTCGCCGAAATCCGCACCTATCCGGAAGTGACCATCGCCAACAACACCATCCGCAACAACCGCGCGCGCGGCATGCTGCTCAATTGCCGCGGCAAGACGGTCGTCGAAAACAATGTATTCCACACCCCCGGCGCCGCCATCCTCTTCGAAGGCGACTCCTTCTTCTGGTTCGAGCAGGGCGGTGTCCGCGACTGCGTGATCCGCAACAACCTCTTCGAAAACTGCCTCTTCGGCGTCTGGGGCACCGCCATCATCGACGTCAAGGCCGGCATCCTCGAAGACAAGGAAACCAGCCGCTACAACCGCAATGTGCGCATCGAAGGCAACACCTTTCGCGTTTTCGACGACGCCTCGCTGCTCAACGCCTACTGCGTCGACGGCCTGCTCTGGCGCAGCAACACCGTGGAAAAAACCACCGCCTATCCCGCCCGCAAGCCAGCCTCCGAACGCTTCGCCATTAGCCATTGCGACAACGTCCGCATCGAGGAGTAGGGGATCGTCCTCGTAATCGAACCTGCCGCCCCCCTGAAATCCTTTGTTTTTTGTACTATCCGCCGACTTCTTGTTTTCCCGGCTAGTTTTAACTCGCGCCCGCTTCGCTCAAGCCGCAAGGCCGCCAAGGTTCCCGCGTAGCTTTGCGCCTTTGCGTCTTTGCGCGAGATCTTCTTTGGTTACGGCTGTGCCGCGCAGTGTTCCTTGTGGCTAAACCCTCATCCGCATCGTTCCCGACCCGCCGGGATCGGCCGGTGGGGTCACGGCCCCACAGGATGTAGGGCGGGTCACCCGACCCGCCGGGATCGGCCGGTGGGGTCACCGGCCCCGCAGGGGTTGATTGGATGCCCCCTCCGATAAAAACCTCAACCAAGTATTTCCAACCGCCGGGATTTGCGGATAGAGTGTCCGTGTTTTATGGGGTGTGCCCGGGATCGCCGCAGGTAGCGGCAGGCCAAGCGGGAAACGATGCGCGGTGGAAATGGGATGGAGCCAAGACGCAAAAATTCATTGGCGTCCCCTTATCGAATGAGGCCAAAGTTATGAGGCTGTTATGCAAATTTGGACTCCATAAGTGGACAAATTGCAAATGTTCCTCGTGTGGAAAAAAGCGTGATCAAAACCACCAATGGAGCGGCTGCAAATGCTCTGTCTGCGGTCAGTCTCGTAATGAAAACCACGACTGGGCCAAGGACTGCGATCATTGCTCCCAGTGTGGCAAGTCGCGAACAGATGGCCATGCTTGGGATGGGTGCAAATGCACGAGGTGTGGCAGGCAGCGCGATGAAAGTCACAACTGGAAAGGCTGCAAGTGCCTGATTTGTGGTAAGACGATTGACAAAGGCCACACGTGGAGTGGCTATAGGTGTAGTAGTTGTGGCAAGACGGTTACAATACATGAGGCCGTTTGCGAAGGTGATCTTCAAAAGGTGAAAGCTATTCTTGCGGATTCCCCGCATCTCGCCTCTAGCGCAGTCGAACGCGAGACGCCACTGCACATAGCCGCTGAAAGGGGGCATCTTGATCTCGTGATGGTCCTCTTGAGTCAGAAAGCTGATGCTGGCGCATGGAACAAGCACGCTGAGACTCCAATACATCTGGCAACTGCCAAAGGCCATACCGATGTGCTGCAAGCAATGCTCAAACATGACCCCCATTTGAGCAATACTCGGGGCTACACTGGAATGAAGCCATTGCATGTCGCAGCAAATCCAGACGTAGCAAGACTTTTGATCGCGGCAGGTTGCGATGTCAATATTGTGGATGACTATGGAAGAACTCCAATGCACACTGCGGCGATAAGCAATCGAACGAGCGTAATGGAGTTCTTGCTGTCCGCAGGAGGTGCAGTGCAATCTGAAGGGTTTACACCTTTGCACTGTGCTGCGACAAACGGGCATACTCTCGCTGCACAGTTACTGCTTAGTCACGGTGCAAACGTCGACGCAAAGGATAGTCATGATGGCAGGACTCCACTGCACAATGCTTGTTGTAATAATAGCTACAAGGAACTGGTGGAGCTGTTACTGGCGAACAAGGCTCAAATCAACGCTAAAGATGGCCGCAAAATCACGCCCTTGCACTGTGCGGCACTCCATAAATGTAAAGACATAGTGGCAGTGTTGTTAGCCAACGGTGCGGATGTGAACGCAAGAGATGATCAGCATCAAACGCCTTTGCACTGTGCAGGACTTGCTGTTGACAAGGATAAATTTGATGCGTTTCGGGATATAGCCAAGCTACTGTTGGAGAATAATGCAGACCCCAATGCCACAGACCAGGAGGATAAGACGCCGCTAGATTATGCTTCAATATCCAACGACCGCAGGGCTGTGGCGGAAGTGCTTGTACCTTCTCTCGGTAAACTTCAAACGTGGTCGCAAACGGATAAGCAATTGAAGGCGACGCCTGCTCCGATCTGTAATTTGAGCGATTCTCGTGACATCTTTGGTGAATGTTTTGTCATCCACTTCAAAGATTTGAAACAGCGCGACTTGGCGTATGTAGAAATGCACGAGATGGGCATCTTCCGGCGCCACCTAGAGCGGCGGAATTGCTCAGATTACAATGTCGAATATATGATTGTTATAGCCGGTATATCATGGCCCAGTGGCCTACAAGAGACACTTGAGGCCAAGGGTTGGTATTGTAGCTCTTATGGCAGCACATATTACAGTGAACTCTGCCGCGATAGCATAACTGTTTCGTAAGAAGGGTCAGAGTCCCCGCGTCAGCCAACCCTTGTTCTTTGCGCTTTTTTGTGCCCCTTGTGGCTAAACCCTCATCCGCACCGTTCCCGTCGCGGCCTCGTTAACGCGATGCGGCGCGCCCGCCACGTAAGCCGAGTTGGTCACGTCAACGTGGCCTCACTCGGGCGGTCCCGCCCTACCTTTTGCGACCCATCCCATCAAATACTTTGTGTTATTTTTTGTGCCCCTTGTGGCTAAACCCTCGTCCGCACCGTGTCCGTTGCGGCCGCACCTGTTATAACCGAAAAAAGCATCGAAGAAGCGACCGCGCTTGGATATGGTGTGAATTATTCGTTTTCGGCGAAAACAGGGCCATTGGCGTCGTCTATTGGCCTGTTGGATCCGGAACGTGCCATAGCGGTGCAAAACAGGAGAATAGCCATGGATCTGAAGCGGATGTGCTTGTTGGGTGCGGCCCTGCTGGCCGGGGCGGCGGCGGAGGCGAAGAAGCCGAATTTTGTCTTTTTCCTCGTGGACGATTTGGGAACCGGGGACGTTGGTTGCTTTGGCAGCACGTTCCATGAAACCCCCAACATCGACGCGTTGTGCGCGCAGGGGATGAAGTTTACGCAGGCCTATTCCGCCTGCACCGTCTGTTCGCCCAGCCGCGCGGCGATCCTGACCGGCCGCGCCCCGGGGCGACTGCACCTGACCGACTGGATCGACGGCCACAAGAAACCGTTCGCCAAGCTGGCGGTGCCGGATTGGAAGATGCAGATCGACCATGGCCTCACCACGCTGCCGGAAGCGCTGGGGGCGGGCGGCTACGACAGCCTGTTTGTGGGGAAATGGCATTTGATGCCGAACCCCCAACCTGAACTATGGCCCGCGCACACGCCCGAAAAACACGGCTTTGGCGGGAACATCGGCGGCCGCGAATGGGGCCAGCCGAAGGGGCCGGGCAAGTATTTCCATCCCTTCGGCATGCCGAACCTCGCAGGCAAGCCGGGCGATTTCCTGACCGATTGCCTGACGGACGCGGCGCTGGAATACCTGGGCCGGGCGAAGGAGAAGCCGTTCCTGCTCTACATGTCCTACTACGCCGTCCACACGCCGGTCATGTGCAAGCCGGAGTACGAGGAATACTTCCAGCGCAAGCTCGATGCCTCGCCCAAGGGCACCTATCCGCAGAGCAACCCCAAATATGCCGGGCTGATGAAAAGCGTGGACGACAGCGTCGGCCGCATCGTGC
>JBGSLE010000166.1:0-4937 GCA_041740875.1 Pontiella sp.
CGGCTCGTCCAGCAAACCGGGCTCGTGCTGCTCAACATTTCCGCTGGCGGCTCGGTGGAGGGCGGCGATTCCGTTGCCCGGTCGATCGGCGGGCGCATCACCGTCCAGCAGTTGATGGAATTCTCCTCCGAAACCTCGGCCTTGCTCGACGCCAAGATTCCGCTGGAGCAGGCGCTAAAGACCCAGGCCGACCTCTGCATCCACGCCCGTTTCCGCGCGGTGCTCACCGAGGTGTGGAAAGACGTCAACGGCGGAGCCTCCTTTGCCGATGCGCTGGCCCGCCATCCCCGCATCTTCGAGCGCTTCTATTCCAACATGGTGCGCGGCGGCGAGGCCTCCGGCTCGCTCGAACTGATCATGCAGCGCATTGCCGCGCTCATGGAGCGGCGGCAAAAGCTGCGCTCCAAGGTGGTCAGCGCCATGGTCTATCCCGCGCTCCTGCTGGTCATGGGCGTTTTCGTCGTCGCCGGGCTGATGCTGTTCCTGATTCCCAAGCTCACTGATATGTTCGCCGAAAGCGGCCAGCTGCTACCCGCCTCGACCCGCGCCGTCATCGCCATGAGCGAATTCACCCGCCACTACTGGTGGCTCGGGCCGGTTCTCTTCGCCATCGGCTTCGCCGCCTTCCGGTTCTACACCCGCACCGAAGCGGGCAAGGTCGCCTGGGGGCTGAAGGCCTTGAAGATCCCCATGGCCGGCCGCCTCGTCGCCGAAGCCGAAACCAGCCGCTTTTGCCGCATGCTCAGCGCGCTCCTCGATGGACAGGTGCCGATTTTGCAGGCGCTATCCATCACGGGCGGAACGCTTTCCAACGCGGCGTTGCGGGATCTGATGCGGCAGGTCTACGAAGCCGTCCAGGCCGGCAAGCCGATGGGTCCGCTGCTCCAGCAGCACTCCGAGTTCCCGCAGCTGGCGTCGCGCATGGTCACCATGGGCGAGGAGTCGGGCGAACTCGGCACCATGCTCAACAAGGTGGCCGACCGCTACGAGGACAAGGTCTCCGCCACCACCGACCGCTTTGTCAGCGTACTCGAACCCATCATGATCATCGTCATGGGGCTTTTCGTCGCGTTCATCGTCATCGGCATGATGCAGGGCATGATGGCGATGAGCACGTCCGGGCGGTAAATGCAACAGGAGGCAGACATGGAAAAGGAAAAGAAGAAACAGCGTTCCGCCGGTTTCACGCTGGTGGAGCTTTTGGTGGTCATCGTGATCCTGATGGTCATCGGCACCATCTCGATGCAGACCTTCCGCAAGGAGCCCGACAAAGCCCGCGTCCAGGCGGCGCGCACCTCGTTCTCCCAGCTCGAAACCGCGCTCGAACGCTACAAGCTCGATATGGGCCGCTACCCCGCCGAAGAGGAGGGGCTCGCCGCGCTGGTTGCCGCGCCCGAGGGCGACGATGGGGCCAATTGGGGCGGACCCTACATGCGTAAAAAGACCGACATTCGCGATCCGTGGGGCAACGACTACCTCCTCAAGGTGCCCGGCTCCGACGGTTCCGACTACGAAATCGTCTGCCTCGGCGCCGATGGCGCGGAGGGCGGCGAGGGCTTCGATGCGGACCTCTCCAATTTGGATGAGTAGGAAAAGGCATGCCGTTCCGCCGTCAGGCGGCTTCACGCTCGTCGAACTCATCGTGGTTTTGGCGATCGTCGCCGTGCTGGTTGCGATCAGCGTCCCGGCGATCGCCTCGCTGACTTCGTCCAAGGAAGTGCTCCGCAAGCAGGGGCGGCGGGTGATGAAGCTCATGAACGAGGCGCGCGCCGAGGCGATGGAGCGCAAGGTGCGCATCGAGCTGCGGATCGACCCGGCGCTCAACGAAATCCGCGCGGTCGAATCGCAGGCCTATCGGGCGTTTGTCGCGGCCGACCCCTTCGACCGGGAAAACCGCGATCCGGAGGAGTGGGCGTTGGCGATGACCAACCGCTTCGAAAAACGGCTCGCCTTCGACGAAGAGTTTGTGCTCGAAGGCTTTGCTGTCGAGGAAACCGCGGCCCCGGAGCCGGATGAAGGGATTTTCCGTCGGGAGGAACCCCCTAGCCGCGACGTGGAAGAGCTGGAGGATTCCGACCCCGAGCCGCTGGCGCTCGCCTTCACCCATTTCGGCGGGAGCGATGGCGGGGGCGTCAGCCTCTACTACAAGGATACCCGCCTCGACATCGCCGCCGACATCCTGACCGGCCGGCCGAAGATCGTGGTTCGCCGGGAGGTGGAGGAGTGAAGCAGGGGTTCACGATTTTGGAGATTTTGGTGGCGTTGCTGGTCTTCGCGATCGGCGTCACCGGGATGCTCGGCGCCCTGAGCCACCACATGCGGGATGTCTCCCTTGCGGAGGATCACGCCCGCGCGGTGCGGATCGGGGCCCGCGAGATGAACGCCCTGCGGCGGCTGCGCTATTTCCCCGAAACGGAGCGCGACGGCGCAGAGGGCCGGTTTGTCTGGACGGCCACGGTCGAGGAGGCCGACACCCGCGATTTTCCGGGCATCGACACCGACGAGGCCGGCCGTTCGCGCGCGCTCAAACCCTGCACCATGACCGTGCTCGTGCAGTGGAGCGATGTTGAAGGCGGCGAAGCGAAGCGCAAGGTCGTGTTCGATGGAATCGAGCTTTTCCAACGCAGATAGGATGGGGCAAATGAGTAGACGACATTCGGCAAGGCACATCATGGCGGTGGCTCTGTCGGCGCCGCTGCTGGCGCTGGCTGCGCAACAGCCCAATATCTTGTTTGCGATCGCGGACGACTGGGGCGCACATGCCGGCGTTTATGGCGACCCGGTCGTTCAGACGCCGGTATTCGACCGGTTGGCGAAGGAAGGCGTCCTGTTCGAGCACGCCTATGTTTCGTCGCCCTCCTGCGCACCGTCGCGCGCGGCCATCCTGACGGGGCAGTGGCATTGGCGGCTGGGCGAGGCGGCCAATCTGTACGGCCCCATTCCGGCCGATGTCCCGCTGTATACCGACTTGCTGGAGAAGGCGGGCTATTTTGTCGGCCACACCCGCAAGGGCTGGGGGCCGGGCGCCAACGGCGACCGCCCGCGCAACCCGGCCGGCGACAAGTTCAAGGATTTTGCTCAATTTCTGGAAAAGCGCCCGAAGGACAAGCCGTTCTGCTTCTGGTTCGGATCCATCGACCCCCACCGCAGCTATGTGAAGGATTCGGGCGCAAAAAGCGGCATTCCGCTCGACCGGATCGAGCTTCCGGCCGCCTTCCCGGATTCGCCGGTGGTGCGCGGCGACGTGGCGGACTACTATTTCGAGGTGCAGCGGTTCGATCGCGAAACGGGTGAGCACATCGAGCAGATCCGGGCCATCGGCGAACTGGAAAACACGATCATCGTGATGACCAGCGACCACGGCATGCCGTTCCCGCGCGGCAAGAGCAACATCTACGACCAAGGCGCGCGCGTCCCGTTGGCGATCCATTGGCCGGGGCACTACCAGGGCGGACACCGCATCGCGGACTTTGTCAGCACAACCGATTTTGCGCCAACGTTCCTGGAAGCGGCCGGCGTGCCGGTTCCCGACCCGATGACGGGGCGCAGCCTGGTGCCGCTGCTGACCGCCGGAAGGGACGGCTGGATCGACCCGGCGCGCAAGCATGTCTTGTTCGGCAAGGAGCGGCATGTGCCCAGCCAGGAAGATCCGGATTCCGGAGGCTATCCGTGCCGGGCCCTGCGCACCGCCGATTTCCTGCTCATCCGCAATTTCCGCCCCGACCGCTGGCCGGCCGGAACGGAAGACCACCTGAACGCCTTCATCCCGGGCGCATGGTTTGCCGATTGCGACAACGGACCGACCAAGACCTACATGGTCGAAAACCGCGACAAGGACGCGGAACACCGGCGGTTGTTCGATCTGGCGTTCGGCAAACGGCCCGAATACGAACTCTTCGATCTACGCAAGGATCCGGGCCAGCAGGCCAATCTAGCGGCCAATCCGGAATATGCCGAGGTTTTCAAGGCACTTGCGCGGCAGCTCAACGACGAGCTTGGGGCAAGCGGCGATCCGCGCGTGGTCGGCGGCGGCGAAAAGTTCGATCTCCACCCCTACAGCGGCGGTGCGCCGCTGTTCCGGGATAACGAAAAGCCCAAGGGCGGAAAAAAGGACCGGGCGGTGCGATGAGGGGCAGGGCGGACAACCGGAGACGGGTGCAGGGCGGCTTTACGCTGCTGGAATTGCTGGTGGCGCTGGCGTTGCTGGGCATCCTCGGCGGGTCTATTTCCGGGGTGCTGCACAATGCGTCGCGGTCGGTGGAGCAGGGGAACCGCGCCATGGATCAGCTCGTGCGCCTGCGATCGCTCGAAACCCTGCTCGGCGGCGCCCTGCGGGATGCGCTGGCCGTGACGGTTTCGCAACAGGAGCGCAACTGGCTGGCGGACGACCCGGGGTATGACGCGGCGGACGGGCGCTACCGCTTCCGCGGCGAGGAGCAGGCGCTCGGCTTCGTGCTCGACCGGCCGTTCCTCGAAGCCGAGCGCGACGGCTACATGCACTGGATTGCCCTCGAAATCCGCATGGACGAGGAGACGGAGCGCGAAAGCCTCTGGCTGTCCGACACCGCCTATTTGCAGGGCGTCGACAATCCCGTCGGATCCGACTGGGGTGCGGCGGAGCTGCCGGATGGCTGGCTTCCGCGCAAGGAGGTCCTGCTGCTGGAAAACGCCGAATCGCTATTTTTCCGCTACTGGGAACTGCGCCAATCCGGCTTTACCGGCGAACCCGAGCCCGAAGAGATGGAGCCCGACGACCTCGACACCGACTATTCCGTCCGCCTGCCCGATATCGTGGAAATGGTGATGGAGGTGCCCAACCTCGGCACCGAATCGCTGATGTTCGACTACAGCATCCGGAGGAAGGGGCTATGAACCGACCGGTGACCAGGGCGAAGTCGGGTTCCGCGCTGCTCATGGTGCTCGCGGTGGTGGTGGTG
>JBGSLE010000167.1:0-2460 GCA_041740875.1 Pontiella sp.
ATTTCACGCCTTTGTTTTTGGATCGATCCCCGGAATCGTCTTTCCGTAAAAACAATCCCTCCTGGGCCCCCAGCGTCAGCCGCGCCCCGACCGCCTCGCCGTTGTTGGCTTGAAGATCCTGCTGCGCGGTCGCCTGGATGCGGCGGAAAGAGGTTTCGGGGAAGAGGTGCCCTAGGTCAAAGGTACAAGGGTGCGGGGATGGATTGGCAACCACGAGGCCGTGTTCAAATTCGCGGAACATGGCGTCCGGATATGCGTGCGCGGTGATTGCGCTGATCCAGACGGGCTCGGACGATTCGATGGTAAATTCCAAGTCCACGGGCGATGAAGGCACGTTGTTGAAATAAAAGCCCGATGTAAACGGCTTCGCATTCAGCCAGGTCATGAAGGGGGCGCGATTCGTCTCCGTTGCAATGCCCACCTGCATCAATCTCGCCATCTCCTGCGGTTCGCCGTCCAATGCCGCGCCGTGCGCGGTGACGGAAACAAACAGGTCCGTTCCGGAACACGGCACGCCTTTGATGCGCACGCTAAACTGCGGGGCGTCCGGATTCCTGCCTGCGACTTTTATCGCGCCTTGATCAATTTCAAGGAGTGCGTCTTCGCTCTCCAAGCGGCGGAACAACTCGTCGCCAACCGGCTGGCCCGAACCGCGCAGCAAATCGGGTTCGCGCAGGGCCAGCCGCACCGCTGGCCCGATTGGTTTCCCTAGCCAGCCAAGGCGGTTTTCCGCGCCCATGACGAACTCGTCCCAAATCGGAAACATGCGCTTGTCGCGGCTGGGCGGCGCATAGGCGTAGCAGATGGCCGAGTCGGTGAAGACACCGGCGGCGAAGACAAGGCGATGGATGTTGAACGGCACGTCGGGTTGTTTTTCTTCGCCGGGGTTTGCGACGGGGTTGACAAACTTGTGGTTGATATAGTTGAAGACCGGGGAACGCGCGTTCTGGCTCCAGAAAAAGTGCCGGTTCAGCCCTCCGGACCAATCGCGGATTTCCGCGTCCGACAGGTGCGGCCAGCCTTCGCTCTCGATGCCGTTGAGAATGCCGAACGCGCGCTGGGAGGTGTTCCGTTTGCTTGCGCCGTCGGCCAGGATGATTTTCCCGTCGCCCAGTTTTTCACGCAGCAGGCGGCAAAAATCGACGACGCCGTCGCCATAGACATTGACGCCTTTGATGATTCCTCCGTCGGATTTTCCGTCCGCGTTGCAATCCGGCCCGCGCTTGGTGCCGCGCCCGCCGGGCGTATTGTGCAGCACGTCGAACTCCAGTCCGTCGAACGCCGCCAGGACGCCACCCGGCCCCAGCAGTTCGACCAGATGGGCAACCTGGATATCGGTGCAGGACTGCCCCAGCACATTTTTCGGGCAGGTCGTGGAGTAATTGTAGGCCCACAGCAGGTTGGCATCCTTGCCCCACGGACCTTCGTTGCAGTGCGCCGCCGCGTAGGCCTGGCCGGCAGGAAAGGCGCGGGGCGTGGTGCCGTAGCAGCCTCGGCGGACGCGGATGGTTTTGTTCGCGCGATCCACCGACAAAAGTTGCACCTGCTCGCTCTTGTTCCAATCGGGCCGTCCGTCCGGGCCGAGCGCGCAGAGGCCGATGTCTTCGTTCGAGTTCCGGTAACGCCCCGTGCCGACGGCAAACAGCGCTGCGTCCGACACCTGGAGCACGCTCTCGCTCTCTTCGGAAGCCACGGCCGACAGCACCTTGGCGCCGTTGTGATAGAGCCAGTGGCCGGCGAAAAAACGCTGCGACTCCCAGCGCGGATCGCGGGCGTTGCCGTTGAAGTGCAGCAGCACGGTCTGGTCGGGATGCGCCTGCTTGAAGCGCGTGAAGAATTCGATGTTGCGCGAACGCCCCGGCAGCTCCTCATCCAACGACTTGCCCATGATCCCCGTGAGCCGGCTGAAATTTGCATCCCACTCCTCGAAGGTATACCGGCCACTGGCCGCCAAACCCTCCGACTGCCGGAAAAAGAAGACGCGCGGATATGCATCGTCGCGCACAGCGTCGGCGATCGTGGCC
The DNA here is from genome assembly GCA_041740875.1 of Pontiella sp. Lineage (GTDB taxonomy): Bacteria > Verrucomicrobiota > Kiritimatiellia > Kiritimatiellales > Pontiellaceae > Pontiella. The sequence goes on from JBGSLE010000167.1 coordinate 2,025, forward strand.
ACAGCGGGGGCCAGGACGCCGAGGAGGATGAGAAGTGGGCGTTTCATGATGTTTTCCACTATGCGTTTGGCGATGCCTGGAACACACGCTCCTTATTTTTTACGCCGCTTCTTTTTTGCGGGCTCACCGGGTTCGGCCCCGTCGTCGTCCTCTTGGTCGTCGCCCGAAGCAGGGTTGATGTTGGCCGCATTCCATGCGTCCCACAGGGCTTGCAGCTCCTTCGCCTTTTCGGGCATGGCGGCGGCGAGGTCGTTGGATTCGCCCAGATCCTCGCGCAGGTTGTAGAGCTTTGCGGGAGTCGCGCCCTGATCGCGTTTCCCCGTCCGGGTGTCGGCGTTGCTGTCGTAGCGCACGAGCTTGAAGTCGCCCGCGCGAACGGCCATCTGGTCGCCCAGGCGCCAGTACAGCGCGGCATGCGGGGCGCCGGCCTTTTCGC
>JBGSLE010000168.1:0-1781 GCA_041740875.1 Pontiella sp.
GGCGGAGACGGCGTTGACGCGGACGTGCTCGCGGCCGTATTCGCGGGCCAGCGCGCGCACCAGCGCTTCGAGCGCGGCCTTGTTGACGCCCATCCAGTTGTAATACGGGAACGACACCTGCGATTCGAACGAGAGCGTCACGATCGAGCCGCCCTTCTCCATCCTTTCATGCGCGAAATGGGCAACCGTCGCCAAGGAGGCGCAGCTGATGTGGAAGGCCTGCTTCACGTCTTCCATCTCGGAGGTGTAGATGTGCTCGCCCAGGCAGGTCTTGGGGTTGGCGAAGCCGATGGAGTGGAGCACGCCGTTGATCGGGCCGGTCTTTTCAAAGAGGCGGCGGACTTCGGCTTCGATGGTGACATCGCAATACTCGAAGCGCATGGCGGCCTTCTCCTCGTCGGTCAGGTCGGGGCTGCGGTCGAAAAAGATCCGCTTCATGCGTTCACTCTGCACGGTATAGATCACATTGCCGCCCAACTCCGCGATCATCTTGCCGGCGGCATAGGCGATCGAGTCGGTGTTCAGCAGACCCATCACCACGAATGTACTGCCTTTTTCAATCATCGTACGTACTCCTTTTCCTTAAAAGCGGGCGCAAACCTATCAGTTTGCGGACGTTTTGCAATGGGCGAATCCGGCGTTTTTCCGACCCCTGAAACCGTGGCGATCCCGTCATTCCCTGGCATCCGGAACCGCCCCAGGAACCGTAAAATCCGCCCTGTCCGGAAACCGCTCTCGCTGTCCATCGGCGGGATTGACTCCGAGAACCTCATCTTGGGCATCCGGTAATACTGTCGAAAATATACGACCTTGTTAGTCGCCGGATCATGCCGAGATTGGGTGGTTAAACGATGCCCTTGAGATTGATCTATGCCTGTTTTTGAATAGAGTCCGCCCCCATGAATGCATCCCACAAATCCATTATTCCCTCCCAGGTGGCCCTTCCTGCGGGAGGCGGTTTTGAAACCATTTACGCGTACTTTTTATTTCGGTTTCCCCGCATTCCGGAGTCGGTTTGGCGCGAACGCTTCGAACTCGACAAGGTGCATTTCGCGGATGGCGCGCCCGTCCGCCTGGAGACCCCGTACCAGGCGAACCGCCACATCTTTTATTACCGCGAGGTCCCCAACGAAAAAAAGATTCCCTTCGAGGAACGGGTGGTCTTTGAGAACGATGATTTCCTGGTGGCCGACAAGCCCCACTTCCTGCCGGTTCACCCCGCCGGAAACTATGTAAACGAAACGCTGATCACCCGCCTGCGCACGAAGTATGGCTACGAGGAGCTGGGCAACGCGCACCGGATCGACCGGTTGACGGCGGGGCTGGTGCTTTGTGTAAAAACCCGCGAGAAGCGCGGGATATACCAACAGCTCTTCCGGGAGGAAAAGTTTAAGAAAACCTACCTCGCGGCAGGAAAAATCCCGGCGGGAACCGATCAAACCCATTGGCACATTCAGGCGCGCATGGAGCCGAGCGAGGACTATTTCCGCATGCGGATTGTAGCGGAAGGTCCGGCCAATTCAGAAAGCTTCATCGAGCGTATCGAACGTCGGGGCGAAATGGGCTTGTTCCGGCTGCGGCCGATCACGGGCAAAAAGCATCAACTCCGCGTCCATCTCTGTGCGATTGGTTCCGGCGTGCTTAACCTGTCTTTCGCTGTCCGCGGGTAAAAGTGCCTTGGTTGCTCCATTTCTCCTCATAGGTCTGCCCCACATTTCTTTTTCAGCTCTTCGAGCCGAGGGGGCGGCTGGTCGGGCAAGGTCAGGTTGAGTTGGTGCAGC
>JBGSLE010000169.1:0-5281 GCA_041740875.1 Pontiella sp.
TGAGGCCGCTGCCTTGGGCCGGGCGGGGAGGGAGCACTCCGAGGAATGCGTTCTTGGTCCACTCGGCGAGGTTGGCGCCGGTGTGGCGGTCTTGCTGGGCGTCGAAGGCCAGCAGCACCTCGCGCCGCACCCAGTCCGCGCCCAGCCCGGCTTCCAGCGCGCCGACGATCCGCCGCTCGATTTCGCCCACCAGCGGCGTGTTCCAATGGCGGGTGACGGCCTCGAAATGTTCGTCGAAATCGGAGGGTTTTGCGACGCCGATGCTCAACGTATGGACCTCCGGGCGGGCGAGGCAGTAGAGGTCGTTCCACTGCATCGGCGTCAACGGATCGCAGAGGCGCGCCATTTTTTCGGAGGGATGGTAGAGCATGCCGCCCTTGTCGTTGGGGCTAATGATGAAAACGCCCATGTCCTGCTTCGCCGCGGCCTGGACCATCGGCCAGTGGAGCTGGTCGTAGATGAAATACCAGTGGAGGTTGACGTAGTCGAACTCGCCGCTTTCGCAGGCCGGCACGACCACCTCCGGCCCCGCATGGGTCGAAAAGCCGCAGAAGCGCACGCGGCCCTCCTTCTGCAACTGCCGCACCTCCTGCATGAAGCCGTCCTTGCGCAAGCAATCGGCCAAATGCTCCGGCGTGTTCAACCCGTGGATCGAGAGGAAATCGACATGCTCCAACCGCAGGTTCCCCATGCAACGCTCAAAGACCTCCGTCAGCGGCTCCTTGAATTCCCATGGATGGATCTTCGTCTGGACCAGCAGCTTGTCGCGATCAATCTTTGGCAGCACCCAGCCGAGCTGCATTTCCGACGAACCGTAGCCGCGGGCCGTCTCGATGTGGTTGATGCCCAGCTCCAACGCCCGGTGGATGCATGCGGCCAGGTTTTCCTGCCCCTTCGGATCGATCTCCGCCGGATCGAGGTCCTTCCACGCCTGCTGGTAGCGCATGCCGCCGCAGGTCAGCACCGGCATTTGCACTTCCGTCCGCCCAAAACGCTTTGTTGGCACCTTCATTCGCTACCCCTTGCCTTTATCCAATTCACTCCGGATCAATTCCGCCGTCTTGCGCCCGATGCCGGGCACGGCGGAAATCTGCTCCACCGTAGCGCGACCCAGCCGCGCGATCGAACCAAAATGTTTCAACAACAGCTCTTTCCTCGCCCCGCCGATGCCGGGAATTTCATCGAGCCGCGACTCCATGATGCGGCGGCGGCGCAATTCGCGGTGGTAGTCGATCGCAAAGCGGTGGGCTTCGTCGCGCAGGCGCGTAACGACCCCCAGCGCGGCGGAATGGCGCGGCAGCACCAGGTTGCCGGAGTTGGCGACAACATCCCAAACGATCTCCTCGTAGCGCTTCGCCAGTCCCACCAGCGCCAGATCGCCCAAGCCCAGCGCCAGCAGCTCCGCCTTGGCCGCGCGCAACTGGGTGATCCCGCCATCGACCATCACCAGGTCCGGCAGCGGTTTGTTTTCGCCCAGCAGCCGCGAATAGCGGCGGCGCACCACTTCCGCCATCGAGCGCGGGTCGTCGGCCCCTTCGACAGTCTTGATGCGGAAACGCCGGTAGCGGCTGGGGGAGGGAACCCCGTCGACCGCGCACACCATGCTGGCGACGGAGCTGGTGCCGGAAATATTCGAGATGTCGAAGCACTCGATCACGCGCGGCTCCCGGGCCAAACCCAGCGCCTCCTGCAATTCGGCCAAGCCCGCGCGCGCCTCGTCCTGCTTCATCACCGGCGTCTTGCGCACCCGGGCCTTTTCCTTGACGGCATGGTGCAGATGGATCAGCAGGTCGCGCAACGCGGCGGCCTCCTCGAAACGCAACTCCGCCGCCAACCGCTCCATCTCCGCGCGCAACTCCTTGAGCATCCCCATCCGTTCGCCGCGCAGGAAGGCGCAAACCTCCTCCACGCGCAACCGGTACTCCTCCGGCGAAACCTTCCCGATGCAGGGGGCCGAACAATTGGCGATGATGTCGTTGCTGCAATGCCTGTAGGTTTCGGCATCCGGCACGCGCGGACGGCAGCGCCGCAGGCCAAAGCGCCGCTCCAAAAACTCGACCGCCACCACCGCAGAAAGCCCGGAGGTGTAGGGGCCGAAATAGAGCGCGCCGTCGTTCTTGCGGATGCGGCATTTTTCGAGCGACGGAAAGGGATGCTGCACGTCGACGCGGATCATCGTGAAGCGCTTGTCGTCCTTCCAAAGCGTGTTGTAGTGCGGCCGGTACTCCTTGATCAGCTTGCCCTCGGTCAGGATCGCCTCCGCCTCGGACTTGAGCACCACGATGTCGAAATCGGCGATGGAGCTGATCAGGCTGCGGATCTTGGGTTGCGCCGTCCGGCGGGTATGTTCGCGGAAATAGCTCCGCACCCGGTGGCGCAGCGAGGCCGCCTTGCCGATATAGATGATCTTCCCGTCGCGATCGCGCATCAGGTAGCACCCCGGCTCGTCCGGCAGCGCCTTCAGCTTTTCCTGGATCGTCTTGGAAATCTCCATGGCGCGAATCTAAGCACGATCCGCGCACCGCATCCATTGAAATCAACGTGGCCTCAAGCAACGTGGCCAAGCAATCGACTGGCTTAAAAAAACCAAGGCCGCTTCCCCCCGGCTCCTACCTTGCGCCCATTGATTATAATTTCTTCAAACAATCTCTAAATTGCTCTTTTGGACAAAATACGTGCGGCTCGGACACATCCCACTTGTCGCCATTCTCATCAAGCCATTCTTCAATATCATCCAACGCTTTAAACTGCGCATGATTGGGAGAATCTATTTTCAAGCCAAAAGTAGGAATCCCGGTTTCAAGCAGGTGGGCAATACACATTTTTCTCAATTCATCTACACGCTGCCCCGAGTCGTCGCTGTACATTCTTGCGAATGCATAATTATCAAAGACCTGAATAATAGGGTGGGGGCATATGATTGGATCATATTTAACCTTTCCATCCGGGAGCAATTGAAGCCAGCCATCGTCACGATGACCGTTTTGGGATTGGATTTGCAGGTAGACGTTGCGCCCGTCAACTTTCTTGATACGGATATTTTTGGGTTCGGCCACCTGGGTCATTACCCCGCTCCCCGCCCCTTGCAGCGCATTCTTGAATCGCACCTCCGAGGTTTCACTCGGCTTGTAATACATGCTCTGCCAGACCTTAAAATCCTTGTTCATGCAGGCTTCTGCATACTGTTGGGCAAGCATCTTCACTTCATCTTGCGCAAGCTCGGCCAAAAGAAACGTTGGCAGGGTCAAAATAGCTATGATTGCCGCCTTAATCTTTTTCATGACTCGTATCCTTTCATGTCGGGAGCAGCGCCAAACCCAACTTAACCCGTGGTCTGAAATCCCGGATCACTTCTCCCATTCTCGTTTACGCGAGATTTGAACCAGCCGGTCGAGGGTTTTACTTATTTCCGAGGATCGACCCTTTTGCCCGAGCCAAACACCATTCCCTCCAGAAAACAGCAGGGAGCAGGAGTGATAAGAGTATAAGCAGCAACATTCCCGCTAACTCCATCCATGACTGAGGGGCGTAGCACGAACGTGCTATTTCAACCAAAAACGAAAAAAACGGGATCGATGCAAATACCGAAACAAGTGCTGTTAATGTTATGCTTTTGGCAATAATCGGATACCGTCTAATGCTCAACATAAGATACATCAGTAAAAAACTGTAATACACGACAACAAAAATAGACGACCAGTTTGCAGAATATCTCCTAGGAACAAGCAAGTAGAAAATACAAAGCAAACAAGAAATCACGCGCACAATAACTGTCATATGGCCTCCTAATTATCACGCGCATTCCTACCAGCTTCAAACCCAGCACTCATTGCAGGATGGCTTTCGCGATCACCAAAAGGTTCATCGCCCGGAAGTGCCGCCCAAGCCCAGCCACCACCATATAACCCAGCCCAAAACCCAGGGGTATCTGCATAACCAGCAGAGTAGCCAGCAACAAAATTACCAAACTCATCCGGCGCCATCCGTTGGCCATTCACCGTGAAATCCCTTTGATCATCCCCAAATTTAAAATCAAATGTGTTGTTAAAGTAGCCGCCATGCAATCCTAGCATTGCAGAAATTTCCATAGCCCAGTCAGGTGCCCACCAGTGTCTATCGGAATACTGTTGCATTGCATCAAACAAACCCCTGATGAACTCCAGCACCTTATCACCGTTGCGAAGATCCTCCTGGCACAATCCTGAAGGATCACTGCAGTTGACGGGATTATTTGAGACGAACGCAAATAGGTTCAAGCCGCCGCTAATCCCAATCGGATCCTTGGAGAGCCAGCGGCCAGTGGCTGGATCATACCAGCGGGCGCGGAAGTAGTAGAGGCCGGTGGTCCAGTCGATTTCGCGACCTTGGAAGGTGTAGCGATTGCCGATTGCCGATTGTTGATTGCCGATCAGGTTGCCCGAGCCATCCTTCACATCGAGGATTTCGCCGTAAGCTGTATACTCGTAAGACTCAACAACGGAGCCGGTTTCATCGACGAAGGCGATGACCGTGTTTTGATGGTCTTTGATGGCGTAGTAGGTGTTCGATGTCGTGAGGTCGGTGAAGCAGAGCAGGTTGTCGATTCCGGAGCCCCAGACGTAGGTGCGGAGCACGTTGCCTGCGCCGTCGAGGTCGGCCACAACCTGGTTGCCGTTGTAGACGTAGTGCTCGACGTTCGTAGTCCCGCCTTCAGGCGGAATTTCGGAGCGCGAGGCGCGGCGTCCGAAGACATCGTATTCGTATTCCACGGAACCGCCTGAAGGCGGGACTACGAACCTTTTCAACCGATACCGTTCGTCCCATTCCAAGACCATGGAATTGGTTCCCTGGACGATATTGGTCAGGCACCCCGCCGCATCGTAGGCATAGGAGCAATCCTCCCCATCCGTGAAATCGGTGGATGGAACAAAAACAGCGTTCGTCGCAAAGCCCATGGTCCCGGCGCGGTCGCGGATGGCGGCGATGATGGTGTTGGTGGAGCCGGAAACGGCGGGAATATTGGCGAAGAAGGAGCATCCGTTGACTGACGGAACCACAGAAGCTCCGGATGTTAAATTGCTAACACTCAACATCCCCCAGCGGTTGTCGGTTCCGATCGGCTCGTTGGCCTGACCGGACACAAACAGGCTGTTGGTGAGTGCGGTTGTTTCGGATGATTCCAACCGGTTGCCAATGCCGAGGGCGTAGGTTGTTGCAGCGCCATTGGAAACCTTGGAGAGGCGGTTGCCGGCAAGGTCGTAGGTATAGGAAATTCCTCGCGGAGGCGCGGAGGTCGCGGTGA
>JBGSLE010000170.1:0-2570 GCA_041740875.1 Pontiella sp.
AACTGGCAAGGTCTGCCCCACAGCCTGTTTTCAGGAACAGACCCCCGAAAATAAAGGGCGGAAAGGTGGTCACACTCCCGAAATTGGCTGTTTTCGAGGACGAATAGCGAAGGACGGGTTAGCGCGTCGGCGACAATCAGGCGGGCGCTGCGGAAGGCGGTGTCGCCGGAGGTGATCGGGGCCGCGACGACGCCGAGCAAGGCCAGCGCGCCGCCGAACACGCCCAGCAGGGAGTTGGAGATTTCGTTGACCACGACGGCCGCGTTGCCCTTGTTGGCCACCATCGTTTCGTTCAGCTCGCCGACGCCGCCGTAGAAGGCCATGCCGATCGCCGCCCAGACCAAGGCCACGACGCCTTCGGTGATCATGGCACCGTAGAAAACCTTCCGGCCCTGGGTTTCGCTGGTGAGGCAACGCGCCATCATCGGGGCCTGCGTGGCGTGGAATCCCGAAATGGCGCCGCAGGCGATGCTGATGAACATCATCGGGAAAATCGGAAACTTTCCGGCATCGCTGTGCAGGTTGCGTAGGTTGGCCAGGGAGAGTTCGGGCATGTCGTAGCCCTTGGCGAAGAGCGCGGCGGTCAGGCCGACGCCCATGAAAAGCAGCGCGAAACCAAAGAGTGGATAGATGCGGCCGATGAGCTTGTCGATCGGGAGCATGGTGGCGAGGATGTAGTAGACGAACACCGTCCAGACCCAGAACTGCATCGTCAAGAAGCCGGGAGTCAGGCTGGCGAGGATTTTGGCGGGGCCCATGATGAAGACCGCGCCGACGATCACCATCAGCACCACCGTAAAGCCGCGCATGAACCGCTGGGCGCCGCGGCCAAGGTAGATGCCCACGATTTCCGAGATGCTCAGCCCGCGGTGCTTCACCGACAGCATGCCTGCAAAAAAGTCGTGTACCGCACCGGCGAAGATGGAACCGAGCACGATCCACAGAAACGCCACCGGCCCCCACATCGCGCCCGCGACCGCCCCGAATATCGGCCCCAGCCCGGCAATGTTGAGGAACTGGATCAGGAAGGTTTTCCAGATCGGCATCGGGACATAGTCCATGCCGTCGGCCATCGACATGGCGGGGGTCGCCCGCGCGGGGTCGATCCCATAAATCCGTTCGACCAGCTTTCCGTAGAAGGCGTATCCCAGCACCAGCAGCGCAATCGAAACAAAGAAGGTGATCATCCCGGACTCCTTAAACCGTGTTCGCGCAGGGCCTTTTAGCAGGAACCGCCGACCAGCCGCAAGATTTCATGCGGCACGGGGGAATCGAATACCATGCGCCGCCCGCTGAAGGGGTGGTCGAACTCCAGATGCATGGCATGCAGCGCCATCCGTCCGGGCCCGCGTGATTGTTTGCCGTATTTCTGGTCGCCCGCCACCGGATGGCCGATCGAGGCGAAATGGACGCGGATCTGGTTTTTGCGGCCCGTCTCCAGCTCGGCCTCGACGGCGCTGTAGCGGGAAGCCTCCTTGACCACGCGGTAGCGGGTTTCGGCCCATTTCCCCTCGGCCTCCGTGGCCACCACGCGCACGACCTGGTCGTCGTCCTCGGCCAGGTAGCCGGAAATGGTGCCGCGCTTTTTTTCGAGCTGGCCGAGCACGACGGCGAAGTAGATCTTGTCCGTATCGCGCCAGGCGTTCTTGATGCGTTTTTGCACCGCCTCGCTCTTGGCGAAGACGAGCAGGCCGGAGGTTTCGCGGTCGAGGCGGTGGACCACATAGGCGCGGAGGCGGGAGGCGGAGTTGCCCTTGCGCAGATAGGAGGTCAGCGCCCGCTCCGCCGTGCGCGTCTCGGTGCGCAGGAAGCTCATGGTCAGCATGCCCTCCGGTTTTTCGATGACGAGGATGTCGCGGTCTTCAAAGAGCACATTGAGTCCGGGGGGAAGATGCTTGCGAGAGTGGTGTTTTTGATCCATCCGGCGGACATTCGTCGGAAGCCCGCCCCAAAGCAAGCCCGAAGGATGGAACCGGTCGCCCGCCCCGCCGAGAAAACCGGTTTTAGTGTTTTGATTTCGCAACCCCTGCCCTATCATCCCCTTCGTTTTTGCGAGGTCATCCATGGCAGAAGTTCGAATCACAGACGCGCCGCAGGGCGTACGCACCTTTTACGACAAAGGGGTTGCGGCGATGGAGCGGGGAAACTTCGACTATGCCATGGATATGTTCGAGGCGGCGCTGGAGATCGAACCCCGGCTGCTGGGCGTGCGCAAACTGCTCCATTCCGCCGCCATCCGCAAGGCCAAGGCGAACCCGCCCGGCAAGCTGGCGGCGGCGAAGACGATGGGAAGCTTGCTGAAACACTCCGCGCAATTGAAAAAGGAGCCCTTGGCGGCGTTGAAAACCGCCAGCACGCTGATGCGGGCCGACCCGCTCAATCCGCGGATCGCGAAGGCCTTGTGCGCCGCCGCCGAAGCGGCCGGACTGCCGGAGGCGGCCATCCTGGCCCTCGAATCCCTCCGCGAAAACAGCGCCGCGAATGCCGACACCTTGTACGAACTCGCCCGCTTGTACCAAGCCACGGAACAGTTCGACCGCGAATATGAGTGCCGCAGCGAAATCGCCCGC
>JBGSLE010000171.1:0-3683 GCA_041740875.1 Pontiella sp.
GTTCCCCCTTGGCGGCTGCGCCCGGGAATTCCCCGCGCTGGCCGGGCTTGATCGAGCCGATGGACGCCGTCGGGTTTTCCGGGATCGTGTCGCCGGTCTGTTCCCGCCAGTCGTCCATGACCGCCCGGAGTTCCGCCAATACGGCGGCGTATTCCGGCGACCCGGCCAGGTTGTTGAACTGGTGGGGATCCTTGCCGACATGGTAGAGCTCCTCGAACGGCCGCGGCTGGAGGAAGACATCCCGTTGCTCGGGACGCAGCATGCCCTTGGCCTCGGCCTCCCAAAGCTCCTTGCCGGCGGGAAACTTGTCGTTCGATTCCGCGCAGAGGTTTTGATCCTTGTGGTTGTAGTTGCGGATGTAGATCCACTCCTGGTGGCGCACCATGCGCTCGTTTGCCGGATAGACATGCCAGTTGTGTTCCGCAAAGAGGTAGTCGCGCACCGTGGCCGACGGATCCTTCAGGACGGGGATGAGGCTGACGCCTTGGAACCGTTCCGGAATTTCCACGCCGGCCAATTCGAGGACGGTCGGCCCGATGTCGATCAGGCTGACCAACGACGCCGAACGCTTGCCGGCCGCAATGCCCGGGCCGGCGATGAGGAAAGGCACCTTTGCGCCGGAGTCGTAGAGCCGGGTCTTGCAGCGCGGAAACGGTTTGCCGTTGTCGCTGGTATAGATGACGTAGGTGTGGCTGGCGACGCCCTGTTTTTCCAGTTCGTCGAGCAGCTGCCCAAGATAGAAGTCGGTGCGGGCGATCTCGTGGTAGTAGCCCGCCAGGTCCTGGCGCGTCTCGGGTCCGTCGAAGAGGTAGGGCGGCACCACGACCTCCTCCGGACTGAAGCGCGGGGCGTGGTCGTCGAATTGCCAGTCGCGGTGGGCGTCGTGCGAACCGAACCAGAAGAAGAACGGCTGGTCCTGCGGGCGGCTGCGCAGGGTGTCGATCCACTCTTCCGATCCACTGGGCTTGCCCCCTCTCATCACCGCGTCGAAGGCGTCTTGCAGAAGCTCTTCCCGTTCCTTGGCGCCGTCGAAGGTCATATGGTTTTTCCCGTTCAGCACGGAATGGTAGCCGTCGCGGCGCAGGCGGCCGGGAAACTTCCATTGGTCCGGCGGCAGGGGCGTGTGCAGTTCCGGTGCGCCGGTGTTGTGCGGATAGCGGCTGGTGATGATGCTGCAGCGGCTCGGGCTGCAGCTGCTGGCGGTGACGTAGGCGTTTTCGAAGAGCATGCCCGCCTTTGCCAGCCGATCGAGGTTCGGGGTCGGAACCGGCCCGCCGTAGGTGCCGGCGTCCTCCGGGGAGATGTCGTCCGTGATGAAGAAGATAAAGTTGGGGCGGGGCGGCGGTTCCGCTGCCGCCCACAAGGCGTGCGACAGGATGGCCAGCGTGGCGAGGATGATGGCGGTGCGGTTTGTCTTCATGATGTATTATTCCCTTCATGCCTGGGTTAGAACACGGTGGGGAATGCGCTGATGCGCAGGGTGCTGCATCCGTAAGGGACGAGAGTGATCGGCTCCGGCTTGCCGTTTTTCGGGAAGGCCGCCGGGCTCCAGGGCAGCGGTCCGGCCTCTTCGTGGTACGGCCCCCACAGCGGATTGCGCACGCCGTACGCCTTGATGGCGACCGGCGCATGTTCGAGGTTCCAAGGATGGGCCGGAATTTCGCCTGGTTTTTCGACGGCCACAAACTTGCGGGCGGCCACTTCGTCACCCGCTGCGATATCGCGTTCGAGCAGCGAAAAGTTCCAGGGCGAAGGCGAGCGGACCTCATGGTAGCCCTCCTTTTCGCTCCACCGCTCCTCCATCCGCAAGGCATAGACCAGCGGGCCGCGCAGGACGGAGACGCTGTTTTCGTGGCCGCGCTCGAAGCGCACCGGCATCGGCAGTTTGAGCACCACCGTGTCGCCGGAGTTCCAGGTCCGGTCGATCAGGGCCATGCGGCCGCTTTTCAATGGCACCGCAGGCTTTTCGCCGTTGACCCATACGGCGGGCGCAGCGCACCAGCCGGGAATGCGCAAATGGAGCGGAAAGCGCACCGGCGCGGGGGTGGTCAGCACCAGGCGGATTTCATCGCGGAAGGGATAGCCGGTCTCCTGGAGGATGGAAACCTCCACGCCGGCGCCGGTGGTGGCGGAAACGCGGCTGGGCGCATAGGCCATGGCCGCAAGCCCGCCGTCCTTCGAGGCCATCCAGAGGTGCGCGGCAAACTTGGGCCAGGCCTGGTGCATGTTGCAGGTGCAGCACGGATAGCCCGTCAGCAGGCCGAAGAGGTTCGATTCGTAGGGATGGTTCATGAACTTGTGCGGGCTGTGCGTGCAGGAGATTTGGTTGGCCTGCTGGAAATACTGGCGCGCCGTGAAGGCGTCGTTCGCCTGGGTCGGCAGGGCGTTGAAGGCGATGCGCTCCAGCAGGTCGGCGAACGGCACTTCGCCGGTGATCTCGAAGATTTTCTCGAGCGAGAACAGCGCTTCCGAAATGGTGCACAGTTCGCTGCCGCGGGTGGGATCGGTGCCGTGCATCCCCTCGTCCCCGCCCCAGAGGCCGTGCGGCTGTCCGTGGTGGATGCGGATGTCTTCGAGCGCCTTGTAGGTCGCGTCGAGGTAGTTGCGGTTGCCGTCGCGTTGCGAATAGACGAGCGGGTATTTCAGGGCGTGGGCCAGGTTTACGCAGTGGTAGGCGTCGCCTACGCCGTGGTGCTCGCTGTAGCGGAAAAGCGGGATTTTGTCGCCCGCTTCGAAATCCTCGGTCCATGGGTGGGTTTGTTCGCGCAGCAGCTCCGCCAGCTCCAGCAGGAAGGGTTCGCCGGTGACGTTGTAGAGCCAATAGGCGCTCAGGACGTTGTCGCCGCCGCGCTGGCCCGCCCACCACGACCCGCTGGCCGGATTGTTCGGATCGTGCAGCGGGCGCAGCTCCAGTTCCGAGAGCTGGTAGCGCAGGTAGCGGAGCATGCAGTCGATCGCGCGCGGATCGCCGGTGGCCTGGTAATGCTGCTGGAGGATCTTGAGCATCACCATGCGGGGCCACCAGTCGTAGGCGTCGCCCACCTGCGCGCCGCGCGGCGGCGGCTGCGTACGATCCTCCTCCTTGAGTTCGGACGGGCCGATCTGGCCGTCGGGGCGCTGGTGGGCCAGCGTCCATTCGATCCAGCGCATGGCCTTGGCTTCGAGCTCCTTGTCGCCGAGCAGCTTGGCGAGCGGGTAGAGGCCGTCGATCCAGTAGGGGCCGCGCTCCCACGTATCGCCATCGCCCCCGAGCCAGGCGTTGCGTTCGCCGCAGACCTCGGCATACATTTCATCCAAGTGCCCGGTCATGCCGGTGGCCATGGCCTGTAGCTGGGCCAGCAGCCAGCCGTGCGGCTGGATGGCGCCGAGCGGCAGTTCGGCATAGGGCTTTTCGGCCAAGGGCGCGCGGTTGAAATATGGAGGGGGGCTCTGCACGGCGGCGCTGGACGTGACTGCCAGCAGTCCGGCAATTCCAAGATAGGTTGAACGTCTCATAGCAAACGGGTCTCCAGGGTTGGTGTTGGGATCATCGATGGCCGCACCACTCCAGAAAGCGGGCGACCGGCACGCTGGCGAGTCCGGTTTGCGAACGGCCGCCAGGGGCGTAGGGCGTGTCGCGGTCGTAGCCCGGCCGCCCGGTGCCCCAGCCTTCATAGTACATGTAGAGCGTGCCCTGGTGTTCG
>JBGSLE010000172.1:0-1676 GCA_041740875.1 Pontiella sp.
CCCTGTTCGGGCCGGTCGAGGGTAGCACGGCCCACTTCAAGCTGCCGCCGGGCGCGTTGGCGCGCCAGCGCGGCGCGGATCCCAAAGGATGGATCGAACTGGAATACGACGGCAAACAAGGCTGGCTGAAACAGGCCTATATTAAAAGGGTTTCGCCTTGATCAAATGGCCGGGTTGCGACTTAATGCGTTCCCTCTATGAAAACGAAAAAAGGACCCTTCAATCCCCATGCCTTGCTTTGGTGGGTGGCGATCATCGCACTGGCGATCTCCGCGTCGATCTACTTCATGCTCGGGGACCAGGCCGAAATCGATGTCACCATCCGCCAGCAGCGGATGGTCTTCCCGCTCGTCGGCATCGTCATCGCCGGGGTCTGCCTGATCGCGGGCACGGCCGGCCGCTGGTTCTATCCGAAATAACCCCCTGGAAACGGCATGAAGCGCGGCATTGAATGGATCGAAAAGCTCGAGGACGGCGTCAAGCGCACCGTCCGCATCGCGTTTGAAGGACAGGGCAAGCTCAAGTGGCAGTTCAAGCGTTCCGACGAGGAGCTTTGGGACTACAAAACGCCTCCTTCGTCCGACGACTGGGACATGCTGCAAGAAAAGATCGACGGCCTCTACAACCGCCGCCGCGCCGCCTTCAAAGATGTTGAACTCGTCCGGCAGCTCCGCAAGGAAGCCGCGCGCTCCTGAAGGATCGATGAAAACCTGCACATTCATTGGCGTGGCGTTGCTTCTGGCGGCAACCGCAACGGCCGCGTCCGACGAGCGCTCGCGCTTGGCCACCCTCATCAAGGATCGCCCCGAAGCGGCCCTGCTGGAAAAAAAGTGCATCCGCGCCGATTGCGCCGGACTGGTTGCCGTCGGGTTTTCCTCAGCCACTACCGTGCTGACCCGCCCCGATTTCCTGGCCGCCGCCCAAGCCGAATTTGTCCGCGCCTTTCCGGAACTGGTGGCGGGCGGCGTCACGATCATCTCCACGGCGCCAGGCGAATACCACTACATCAACGAGGAGCACCACCGCACCGACGTGGTCGAACTCTACCGCCAGTCGACGGATGTCGGCTCGTTCGATATCGTGCTGCTCGCATCCGGACGGCGGTTTTTCGGTTCCTACGACGCCATCATCCACATCCGCCTGCTCGACGCCGCCACCGCCGGCACGGCCTACACCGCGCAGATCCACGCCTACCCCCGCAGCTTCGCCACGCGCTTCCTCGCCCGGCGCTTCGGCACGATCGAACGCTATTTCGCCCAAAGCTCCACCGATATCGCCTGGCTCGCCGGCCAAATCATCGGAGGCCTATCCCAGCCGGTGATCACCGAGGCGGCGCCGGCCCCGCTGGAATTGCCCTGCGCCATCGAATAGTTCAGCGCAGCACTTCCGCCGCCGGTGCGTTTCCCAGCTCGACCGCATAGTCGCGCGGCGTCTTTCCATTTTCGGCCCGCAGGGTTTTATCGGCGCCGTTTTCCAACAGCAACCGGATCATTTCCGCGCTAGCGGAGGCCGCCGCCTCGTGTAGCGGGGTTCCTCCTCGCACGCTGCGGGCTTCGACCGCCGCGCCGCGCGCCAGCAGGAAGGCCGCGACGTCGACACGGTCCTTTTCGGCGGCGAAATGCAGCGGCGTCCACCCTTCGTCGTCGCGGGCCGACACCTCCGCGCCATGGTCGACG
>JBGSLE010000173.1:0-16489 GCA_041740875.1 Pontiella sp.
AGGGCGGCGTGCGCGAGCCGTGCATCATGCGCTGGCCGGGCAAAATCCCGGCGGGCACGACGTGCGACCGGATGCTCGGCAACATCGACATGCTGCCGACGTTCACCAAGCTGACCGGCGCCACGCTGGATCCGGATCGCATTATCGACGGCCAGGATGTCACCTCGCTGATGTTCGAGGCGAATCCCGCCCCGGTGCGCGATGTCCAGCTCAACTACAGCGGTGGCAAGAGCCGGCTCATCGCGATCCGGCAAGGGGACTGGAAGCTGTTTGTTGAGAATCCGGAAGAGAGAAACAAAAAGGACAAGGGGAATGATCTGCTGCTCTACAACCTCGCCGCCGATCCCGGCGAATCCACCGATGTTTCCGATGCCCATCCGGAAGTGGTCGAACGGTTGAAAAATGAGGCAATGAAGCGCCTTGCGGAAATCAACAAAAACAAGCGTCCGGCGGGCCGCGCGGAGTGAATGAATCCATGAAGAAACGGTATCGAGATAGATCCAAGATAAAATTGGTTTGCCTGTCGGTCGGCCTGTTGTTGAATGCCTCGGCGTTCGCAACGGAAGTTGATGGACTGCGGTGCGAATTCATGAAGACCCCGCTGGGGATCGACGATGTCCGTCCGGCTCTCAGTTGGACGATTCAGGACGACCGGCGGGGCGTGGTGCAAACGGCGTACCGGGTGCTGGTGGCATCGTCGGAGGATTTGCTGGCGCAGGGAAAAGGCGATTTGTGGGATAGCGGCGAGGTTAGATCCGACCAGAGCCATCTGGTGGAATATGACGGCAAGCCGCTCTCTTCGCGGCTTCGCTGTTATTGGAAGGTGGCCGTCAAGACCAATCAGGATAAGCAAGGGGTGCAGTCGCCTTCGAGCTGGTGGGAGATGGGATTGCTCAAGCCGGAAGACTGGCAGGGATGCTGGATTCAATCTGCGGCCTGCACGCCGGTGGAAAACGACCTGACACAATTCTGGACGCGCTTTGCGCTGGTTCCGCAGGAACTTAATGCAGCGCCTTTCATGAAGAATGCAACGGCGGCGGAAGCTGCGCGGAAAGAGGGCGAGAGACTTTTTGGATCAATTCTTCCGGTTCCTGTTTTTCGTTCAACCTTCAACATTGAGGGGAAAGTCAAGAGCGCCCGTCTTTACATTAGCGGCCTAGGCTTCCAGGAATCGTTCGTCAACGGAATTGCCGTGAGCGACCGAATGCACGATCCGAGCGTTAACTTTTACCAGGGTCGCGGCGGCTACGTGACGCACGACATTACCGCATTGGTAAAACAGGGTGAAAACAGTGTTGCCGCTATCGTGGGCGGCGGATGGTGGAATGAGTCGGTCATTTGGGGCAGCCCGGACAATGTGATGGGGCAGCCGAGCCTGCGCGCGCAAGTTGAAATCGAGCTGACAGACGGGACGCATGTGATTCTTCCAACGAGTTCAAAATGGACGACTGCCATCGGACCGATCCTCAAGAGCCACTATTATGCGGGCGAGGTGTACGATGCGCGTCGGGCACCGGGTTGGCGGAGCGGGAAGGACGACAGTCTCGATTGGATCGCGGCGACGGGAGTGAAGGATCCGGTGCCTGTGCTGGAAGCCCAGCGGTGCGAACCGGAGCGCGTGATCCGGCGCGTAAAACCAGTGGCGGTCTCGCAGCCGCGCCCCGGCATCTGGGTGTTTGATCTCGGCGAGCTGATCATGGGAACGGTCGAGTTGAATATCAAAGCCCCGGCGGGAACTTCGATACTGATGCGCACAGCCGAGTGGACGTGGAATCCGGCGAAACAGGGGCCTAAGTTTACGACCACCCTGTTGCATTACGACGAAGGTGATAACCGCGTGCGTACGGAAGGGATGATTGCCAGCCGGCCGCGCGGTGGAACCTATTTCCGCTGGGGTTTCCAGCCTGAAGGAATGGAGCGAATAGCGAAAGTCCATCTGGGCGTTCCTACTTTGCTTTATGTCGCACGCGGCGATGCGGCCGGCGAAATCTGGCACCCTTCGTTCACCACGCATCCGTTCCGCTACATCGAAGTGCAGGGACTTGAGGAAGCGCCGACACTGGATCTGCTTGCCGGACTCATTATTACGAACGACGAGGAGCCGATTGGAACCTTCAGCTCAGGGAGTCCGCGGTTTAATGAGATATGGGAGGCCAGCATGAACTCCACCCGCTATACGACCCACGGCATGACATGGGACAACGCGGTCGAGCGGTTGCAATCGCAGGTCTACAATGCATGGTCGGCTCCGTTTGCCTCTTATGTGCTGTGGTATCCGAATCTTTGGCGGAAAATCATGGAAGATATGCGGCTGTGCGGCAGCCAAACGCCAGGCAAGCCCGCCTTTGGAACCGCCATCTATGGCAGCCGGGGCAAGGGCGGACCCGCAAAGTTTCCGGTGACCCAGGCGACGACGGTGGAACTGGCCATGCAGTATTACGACCGCTACGGTGATGTGCGTGAACTGGAAAAACAGTACCCGTTCATGAAGGCGTGGGTCGAGGCGTTCTTCCCGGGCAAGGATGGCAAGCTCATGGACGGAGCCACGATGGGTGCATGGAACGATCATTTCTACCTTGAGGCGAGTGCCGATTCGCCGTGGACTCCGAAGTGGGAACAGAAAACCATGATGTCGATGATGCTCTATGAATATGTCCGCGATACCGCCGCCACGGCCCGTATCCTGAAGAAACAAGACGATGTCGCCTCGCTGAATAAGCTGGCCGAAGCCATCCGCAGCGAAATCAATGCTACATGGTATGATGCGAAACAGAAAACCTACGGCGCGGCGGAATCGAAAACGGAAGGTGTGGACGCCAGCACCGGCTGGCACGGATTGATGGCCATGGCCGTTGCGAAAGATATCGCGCCCGAAAAAGATGTGCCCGGTTTGATCGACAACTGTATTGCGGACATGAAAAAGCATTACAATGGCCATTATGCGGCGGGCCACATCACGCACCAGCTTCTCTATGATGTGTACAGCGATCACGGGCTGGTCGAGACCTGCTACGATATGATGAACGCCACCGGTTATCCGAGCTTCGCCTGGATGTTGCAGTCCGGAAACAAGACCATTCCGGAAGGGCCCACGCTGCCGGATCAGTTGCCTTCAAAATCCTCGGCCTACCAGAACGAATGTCAGGAACCGGCACGCTGGTTCACGCAGACGCTCTGTGGTGTGTCGCCCGACCGCGCCGAGCCAGGTTTCAAGCATATCCTGCTGCGTCCGCATTTCCCATCGAAACTAAAGTCGGCGGATTTGGTAACCACGACGCCGTACGGACAAGTCGAAAGCGGCTGGAGCCAGACCGATGGAGTCATCATGTGGATCGTGCGCATTCCGCCAAACTGCTTCGCCACGGCGTGGATTCCTGCGAAAAACGAGCAACAGGTCAAGGAGAGCGGCCAACCGCTGGGCACGTCGGTCGGGTGTCAGATTGAAGGCGTTTCTGCGGAGGGCGTCCGCTGCCGGCTTGGCTCCGGGATGTATCAATTCAGTTTTCCGGCTCCGGAATATGAACCATCCCGCCTGAGCGAATATCAATAGAAAGACACGGGACTCATGATGTTTGGAACAACCCTTGTGTTAACCGCGATAGGGATGGCCGCCGCCGGAATGGCGGCTCCCGCGAAGCCGGACGGGTGGGAATATTTGGATAACGGGATTGTTCGAATCGGCGTCGATCGTTCGCGCGGGGCCTGCATCGGCTTTTTTGGCGAGAGTAAAACGCAGCGCAACCTGCTCAACCATTTCGACGAAGGCCGCTTTGTGCAGCAGTCCTACTATGGCCAGGCCGACGGCTCCGACTGGAATGGCAAGCCGTGGGTCTACAATCCGATCCAGGGCGGAAGCTGGAAACGCGTCCCGGCCAAGGTCCATGAGTTTAATGCATCCTCAGACACGCTCTATGCGAAGATCGAACCGCGCCATTGGGCGAGCGGCAAGCTCTGCCTGGAAATGGTGATGGAAGAGACCATCACGCTGGACGGGCCCGTGGCGAAAATATCGTTTAAAATGAGCTATGCCGGGGAGGATCAGGGAAAACCGCGGCATCAGGAGCTGCCCGCAGTATTTATTGATGGCGCGCTGGAAAACTTTTTCTACACCAAGAACGGAACTCTCACGAACGAAGCACCGCGCATTCTCGCCGAAAACGGCAAGGAGGGGGTCGAAGGACTCGGGCTTGGCGCTTCGACATCCGAGTGGGTGGCTTATCTCGATCCCAACAACTGGGGCATCGGCATCTACACGCCGGGCACGACCGACTTTACCTGCTACCGGGCGCTGGGCGACGGCACCACCGGCCCGGGCGGGTCGGCCTGTTCCTATGTGGCGCCCATTCGCACCTTCGCGCTGAAAAAGGGCATGTGTTTGGAATACAGCCTCTATTTGACCGTTGGAACGCTGGATGAAATCCAACATCGGTTCGGTGAACTGAAATGAAACGGACGTATAGGATTGATTGCCTGTAGATAGTGTTTACAGTGCTTCGCATTTGAATGATTTAAAAGGAGTCACTGTGACTAAAGATGAATTTAAACACCCGGGCATAGCGTGGCGGGGCAAGCCGTTCTGGAGTTGGAACGGAAAGCTGGAAAAGGACGAACTGCTGCGCCAGATCGATGTGATGAAGGAGATGGGCTTCGGCGGCTTCTTCATGCATTCGCGCACGGGGCTTGAAACGGAATACCTCGGCGACGAGTGGTTCAGCCTCATCAACGCCTGCGCCGACTATGCCGAAACGCTCGGCCTCGAGGCGTGGCTCTATGACGAAGACCGCTGGCCCTCCGGCCTGGCGGGCGGCATCGTTTCAAAACATCCCGAATTCCGTCAGAAGGCGATCCTGCTGGAGATCGATCCCGAAGGGAGCGGCGAAAACGTGGTGGCGGAATTCAAATGTAGATTGAACGGGATCTGCTGCACGGAGGTTGAGCGGCTTGATACAGGAGCGGGGACATTCCTGTCCCCGTCCCAGGGGGCTGGAAAGCCCCCTCTCCAAGTAAACGGAGCGGGGACATTCCTGTCCCCGTCCCAAGGGGCTGGAAAGCCCCCTCTCCAGGTGCTGCGCTTTTCCATCGTGGAGCAGGGCAAGAGCGGCTTCTACAACGGCTACACCTATGTCGACACGATGAACCGCGCCGCCACCGAGGCCTTCCTCGAATCGACCCACGAAAAGTATGCCGCCCGCTGCGGCGGCCGCCTCGGCAAGTCGATCAAGGGCATCTTCACCGACGAGCCACACCGCGGCGCGCTGCTCGACGGCTTTTCGATGTACCGCCCCGACGGCGCGAACTGCGCGCCGTACACCCCGTCGCTCTTCGGCGAATTTGATAAGCGCTTTGGCTACGACCTGCGCACCAAGCTGCCGGAGCTGTTCCTTCAGGTGGACGGCCGGCGGGTTTCGCAGGTCAAGTGGCACTATGTCGAACTGCTCCAGCAGCTCTTCCTGGAAAACTTTGCGATCCCGTGCCGGGAATGGTGCGCAAAACACAACCTGGTGCTCACCGGCCACGTCCTGCACGAAGACAACCTCACCGCACAGACCGCCATGAGCGGATCGATGATGCGCTACTACGAGCACATGGATTTCCCGGGCGTCGACGTGCTCTCCGAGGGCAACCGCAACTACTGGATCGTTAAGCAGCTCGCCTCCGCCGCGCGCCAGACCGGCAAGACGCACCTGCTGTCGGAACTCTACGGCTGCACCGGCTGGCAGATGCCCTTTGCCGGCCACAAGGCCGTCGGCGACTGGCAGGCGCTGCTGGGCATCAACCTGCGCTGCCACCACCTTTCGTGGTACACCATGCGCGGCGAGGCCAAGCGCGACTATCCCGCCAGCATCCTGCACCAATCGGCATGGTATCCGGAATACGCGCACGTCGAGGACTACTTCGCCCGGTTCGGCTTCATGATGGCGCAGGGCGAGCCGGTCTGCGACGTGCTCGTGGTCAACCCCGTCGAAAGCCTCTGGGCGCAAGTGCGCCTCGGCTGGTCGAACACGCTTGCGCTGCAGGACGAACACCTCAAGACGCTGGAGCAGAAATACCAGCAGCTCTTCACCTGGCTGCTCGAAAGCCAGATCGATTTCGACTATGGCGACGAGGAGATGCTCGGCCGCCTGGGCTCGGTCGAAAACGGCCTGCTGAAGGTCGGCTGCGCGAAATATAAGACCGTCGTCGTGGCCGGCATGGATACGATTCGAAGCTCCACGCTCGCGTTGTTGAACCGGTTTGCCGAGGCGGGCGGAAAGGTCTTGGTTGCAGGCACTGCCCCGACCCATGTGGATGCCGTGGAACACGGAATTTCTGATTTCGAAGGAATCGCATGGAGCAAGGAGGCCTTGCTTGATTCTGTTCCCGAACCGCTCGCGGCGGTCGATGCGCCCGACATCTTCGGCCAGCTGCGGAAAACCGGCGACGGACTGCTCTTTGCCGCGCTCAACGTCAACCGCGCCGAGCGGCGCGAAAACGCCACGGTGCGCATCAAGACCGCCGGAAGCATCGAGGAGTGGAACTGCGAAACCGGCGAACGCATCCCGGTCGCGGCGACGGAGTCCGATGGCTGGAAGGTGTTCAAAACCGATTTCCCGATCGGCGGGCAAAAGCTGTGGGTTGCCAACGTAGACGCGACGCCCTCGTCGCGTACCCCGCAGCGGAAAAGCGACGAGGGCGTCGCTGCCACTATTCATGGCCCGTTCGGGTTTACGCTCTCCGAGCCCAACGTCTGCGTGCTCGACTTCGCGCAATACCGGCTGGACAGCGGCGAATGGCACCAGGCAACCGAAGTGCTTAAGATCGACCAGGCGATCCGCGATGCGTACGGCGTCATGCGGCGCGGCGGCGAAATGCTCCAGCCGTGGTTTGTGGCGCAGCACCCCGTCAAGGAGCTGTGCGATGCCGAATTGCGCTTGGCTTTCGAGATCGACGCGATGCCGGACTGGATCGACCTCGCCTTCGAGGAACCCGGCAATTTCGCCGTGGCCATCAACGGAACGCCGCTCGATACCTCCGTCGGGGAACGCTGGATTGACATCGCGTTCCACCGCGTACGGATTCCCCTTGGCCTTTTGCGCACGGGCACAAACGAAATCCTGCTGAAGACGCGCTACACGGAAAACAGCAACCTCGAAGCCGTCTACCTGCTGGGCGATTTCGGCGTGCGGCTCGACGGCGTGGTCCGCCACCTCGTGCCGCAGGCGAAAACGGTGGCGGTGGGCGATCTTTGCGCGCAGGGCTTCCCGTTCTATTCCGGCACCATCACCTACCGCATCCGCGTCCCTGCCAACGTCCGCCGCTTGCGCCTGCCTAAAATCGGCGCGGCCTGCGCCAAGGTCAATGGACAGGTGCTCGGATGGGATCCGTTCGAAGCCGACCTTTCCGGTTGCGCTGGAACCGTGGAGGTCGGGTTGGTGCTCACCCGCCGCAACACCTTCGGCCCGCTGCATGACGCCGTCCGCAACCGTCCCTTCAACGGGCCGTTCCATTGGACCACCTCCGGCGACGAATGGTGCGACGAGTGCGTCTTCGTGCCGACGGGGATCCTGGAGCCGGTGCTCGGCGGATGAGCCCCTTCGGCGTGAGCTGCTGCTGCGCCGCCCTCCTTGCCGGAGTGGCGGCGGCCGAACCGGAATTCAAGGTTTTCCAGTTTCCGCACAACCAGATTCCGCGCATCGATGGCGATGCCTCCGATTGGGCGATGGTGCCGGCGTCGTATGCCATCGGTTCCGACCGGCTGAAGGATACGCTGCGCAATACGCCGAACGATCCGGCCACGCTGGATGTCCGGGTGACGGTGGGGTGGGTGAAGGGGCTCGACCGGCTCTATTTCCTCTACGAAGCCTACGACGACTATTGGGACTTCGCCATGCCCGGCATGCACAACGATATCTTCGAGGTGATGGTCGATGGCGACGCCTCCGGCGGCCCGATCGGTCCGTCGGCCGTTCCCTCGCTGGATCAGGACTCGTGGGAAGGCCACCTGATGCACGGCGTCCAGGCGCAGAACTACCACGTCTTCACGCCGTCGGAAGGGAAAAACTGGGCGATGGTATGGGGCTGCCAGCCGTGGGCGCTGGAGTTTCCCTGGTCGAACGCCGCCGAGTCCTACGCCTTCACGCATGGCGAAAGCGGGCGCTACACGCTCGAGTTCTGGATCACCCCATTCGACCACGCGCCATTCGACGGGCCGGGGAATGCGGTTGTTTCAAGGTTGGAGGAAAACAAGGCCGTCGGGCTGGCCTGGGTGGTGCTGGACTACGACGACGAAAACGCGCGCATGAACGGCTACCGCTCCTTCAACAACCTCGCGCGCGAAACCGGCGTACACAGCAATGCCGATTTTCTCCGGCCGTTCACGCTGATGCCGCTGGAGTCCCCGCCGCTGCAAGCCCGCTGGTCGTTCAAAATCCTCGACCTTGAAAAACGCACGGTCGCCTTCACGGACGAATCGCTGGGCGCGGCCAGCGCGTGGCACTGGGATTTCGGCGACGGCGCCACGTCGTCGGAACGCCATCCGGTCCATGCCTATGAAAAGGGCGGGCTGAACTATGTGGTCTCCCTGCGCGTCGAAGGCCCGGCGGGCTCCGATGCCTTCGCCCGGGTCTGGGAACTCTGCCTGCCTTGATGCGGGGTGCGATTCGGATGATCCCCTTCGGCTGGTTACCGGTTCGGGAAAATCCCGCCACAAGCCGGAAGGGGGTTCATGTCGACAGCTTCTATGGAATTCCGGGATTGGAAAACAAAAGGGAATAATTCCGCACAAAGATGTGTTGACACCCCTTTGGGTAAAGGGCCATTTTCGCGGCCTCAATTTTTGATTTTGCGTTTTACGCAGTTTGTTTCGCTCAAAAACCGCCAAGTTTATAGCAACGGAACAAATGCTCGAAACGCGCCCGCTCGGGCGCGGCTTCGACATTTTCCGTTGCTGGCGCTTGGCGGTGCCATGAGCGAAGGTGTTCGGAGTCCGCGCCTCTTTTCTTTTGGAGGTGCGCAATACAGGGGGCGAGATGAAGAAATTGTTTGGGGCCATGGCGGTCTGCATCGGGGTGGTTGCTTTTGCTTCCGGGATCCCCGCCGGGGAATCCTCGGCCATTACATCCATCTATGGGCTTGAGACTTTGTTTGTTGATCAGCAACGCGCTTTTCTTCCCATTGCACCGCCTTCCGAAGAGGTTTATCTCCATCCGTATGGCCGGGTGTTGCCGGTGGACTGGAAGGAATTCCCGAAAGAATTCACTCGGCAGATGGTTGCGGAGATGGATGCGAACGGATTCCCCATCTACCGAATCACCATTTACGAAGATCCGGCAACCCGCGAGACGGTCTTCCTCAACGCCTACGGCACCGAAGCCTACCGGTTGCCGCCGGAAAAGGACTACAACCCCTACGCTTGGCAGGTGGACACCTTCCGGATCGCCGCCACGGCGGAACTCGACAGTTGGTACCAGTGGATCTACGACCCCGCGCACATCGCCGCCGAGTTCCAGCTTATTCCGGAAACCTTCCATGCTGACTACGAGGCCAGCTTGCAGGAGCTCGCGACCCAGGAATTGTTGCTTGAACCCATGAACATCATGATGTCGCTACCTGCCGTGGTCACGAACCTGCAGCTGGCCATCGGAAACACCGGCAACGGAACCGTCGAGGTTGAGGTTGGCTGGCCCGTGGATTTCACCAACCGGCTGGAAATTTATGTTGCCTCCGACCTGGTTGCAGGGGACTGGCAACTTGCATTGACCAATATCAACACCGCGGGCTCTTCTAGTTATGTGTGGGAAGACACGGATACGAATCTAACGAAACGCATGTATGCAGCGGGCAATGCCGATATCGATTCCGATGAAGACGGCATTCCGGATGCGCGGGAAAAATACATCTTCAAAACCAATCCCAACATGGCCGATACGGATGGCGACGGGGTCGATGACGGCGATGAAATCGCCAACGGCACCGATCCGTTGCAACCGGACAGCGACGGGGACGGCCTGCACGACGGAATAGAGGATGCGCTGGCCACGTCGGTTTTGGCGAATGGAAGCGGGGGCGTGCTTATCGTTGTGCCGGGCACGGGGTGGTACCACGCCATCGATCCCGATTTGGAACTGGTTTACCTGGGGGGTGAGTAAATGAAACGCATCATTCATATTTTGCCGTTGTTGGTATGTGTGGCTGGAATGGGCTTCATCGTTGCCGCCATCATGGAATATCGCGGGAGCCAGAACAAACCAACCGCCATCGAAAGAGGGGTTCCGCAGGCCGCTGTCGCGCCTGATGCGGAGACGTATGGAGCACTGGATCGGAAACTTGTAAAAAAGGTATTTGAAGAGCCAGATGCACTCAACGATGCACTGTCGGAATCCTTGTTTCCGGCTGACGCGGCACGTGTCGGCAGGAATCCCGAACCGATGGCCTCCATTGCGGATTGTTCGTCGATGCATATCGACCGCTCCGCTGCGATCGTCGTGTCGCAACCTTTGATTGAGAGCTTCGCTTCGCTCCGAACGGATGAGGTGCGCAATCCGGCATCCAAACAAAACCAGGAGACGGTTAGATCGTTGAGGGATATGCGTCAAAGACGTGTTGACCGGGCGGCAATGACTGGGGGGAAGGAGGAGCGGTTTTGAAGCAATACATATTTCTAAGCGGGTCTTTTGGAGTGGGGAGATTGACGATGCTACAACGGTTTAAACTGGTTTTTATTTATATTTTTCTGATGGGTGGAGCATGCGTCGAAGCGCAGATTCCGGTGCCAACACCGCCCGAGCCCCGGATTCTGGTGGGAGCCTTGCCGGGCGATGCGGTCGTCGACAATACAGGAACGGCAACCTACAGCATGCCTTTGGCGGTTCCTCCGGGCACTTCGGGTGTTCAGCCCACCCTTGGGGTCGGGTACGGTAGCCGGGGCGGCAACGGAGCTCTGGGAATCGGATTCTACCTGGACGGCCTTTCGGCCATCACACGCGCCGCACCTTCCTACCAATACGAAGGTTTTTTCGGCGGCGTAGAGTTCAATGCTGACGACCGGTTGGCTTTGGATGGACAGCGTTTGATGCTGGTTTCAGCGAATCCGGGACTGTATGGCCACGACGGCACGGAATACCGGACGGAGATCGAGGTTTTTAGTAAAATCGTCCTGCACGGGGACATGAACGGTTCCAATTCATGGTTCGAGGTCCGAACTAAAGATGGATTGATATACGAGTACGGGAAAACAGCGGATTCGTTTGTTGAACCTCCGAACCGGACACAGGCTCTTTCTTGGGTTGTAAACCGCATTTCCGACACGGTTGGCAACTACATGGATTTCATCTATGACAAGGATACCGCCAACGGTGAACATCTATTATCGAGGATCGAGTATACCGGGAACGACAACGCATCACCCGGCTTGGTTCCCTATAATGCGGTAGACCTTGTCTATACGAACAGGCCGGATGTCCGCTATCGCTATCACGGAGGGGCACGGTTCAATACTGCAAAGAGACTTTCAAAAATCGAGTTCCGTGCGGAGGGCGGATTGGTCCATGAATACCGCTTTGGATACATTCAAGGAGAAACCGGGCTGAGCCACCTGTGCTCCATTCAGCAATTCTTTTCCAATGGCGACTCCATCCCCGCTACCCTGTTCGAGTGGACGGATGCGGATGGCTCGGCGGGTTATGAGGCGAATCCGGCTTTCGCGCCGCCGGTGGAGATTGCCGGAACAGACGGCAAGGATAAAGGGGTGCGCTTCATGGACCTCAACGGCGACGGCCTTGTCGACTTGGTGTATCACAACGGCACGTCCGGCGGTGCATACCTCAACACGGGAAGTGGTTGGGTTTCGGCTCCGCCATATGCCCCGCCTTTTGGAATCGCGGATCCGGGCAACAAGGATCGAATCACCTTTTCAGACATCAATGGCGACGGGCTGCCGGACATGTTCTACAACCATCTGAACGGGACAACCACATGGAGCGGAGCCTATCTCAATACCGGCAGTGGATGGTCGGCCAGCTCCTCTCCGGAATTTGTACCGCCGATGCACATCTCTTTCCAAGGCGAGGAGTACACCGGAGTGGAGATGGTCGATTTCAATGCCGATGGCATTCCCGACCTGCATTACCACCGCCTCCGCAACCAGGTGGCCGAATATGGCAAATGGCTGGGCACTCCGGCAGGATGGCAGCAGACAAGCCTGTATGCGCATATGTCGTCTGGAAACGACGGGGGAACCGATGGAGGCTCCCGCTTCATGGATATCGACGGGAACCGCAGCGTGGATGAACTGTATGCGGGAATCCAGCATTTCACCTATTGCTTTCCGGCAAATCCTTTTGTGCAGCCGAACGTTGTGATTGGCCCCTACAACGCGCCCTATAAATTCATAGATTCCAGCCTGAAAAGCACCAACGTGCAACTGGTCGATGCGAACGGGGACGGGCTTACCGACTTCCTTTACCACCACAAGCTGGCCACGGGAACCGTCAACAAGGGGGCCTATCTCAATACAGGAACGGGATGGGCTTCCAACTCCGACACGAACTTTGTGCCGCCGGTCATCCTGAAACAGGACAACGCCGCTGCCACGGGGGTGGTTTTCAGTGATGTAAACGGTGATGGGCTTGTCGATGTGGTTCGCAACAACTCAAGCAGCGCGGATGCGTGGATCAACACGGGAACGGGATGGCTGCAGGACAACCGCTATGCGCCTCCCCATCCGATCGTCGCCAGCGACGGAAAGGACAAAGGGACGAGGTTTGTGGATGTCAACGGGGACGGCCTGCTCGACCTGGTGGCACGGAGTGGCTCTAGCCAGGGGGCATGGATCAACCAGGGCCGTCCGCCGATGTTGAAAAAGATCATTGCCGGCTGGCGCGAAGGCGGTGGATATGCAACCGAAACCGAGCTTTTCTATCGCCCGCTGACCGATACGAACATCTACGCCAAGGGTTCCGGCGCGGTATTCCCTTCGTATGACATACAAGGGCCCATCCAGGTGGTTTCCGAAATGGCCAAGGACGATGGCCTAGGCGGAAAATACTGGTCCATGTACACCTACGCCAACGGACGCAGCCACCGCGACCGGGGCTTTCTCGGTTTCCAGATATTCGAATCGTACGATCTCCAGGCGAAACTCTCGCAGACCGATTACCTCGCGCAGGATTTCCCATTGACGGGTGTGCCGCTGAAAACCGAAACGCGCTACATTCCCGACCCGGACAACGATCCTGACGGGCAGTTGCTCAAGGAGATCGAAAACATTTGGCTCTACAACTATGTCTGGGCAGGGGTTGGGCAGTCCTCCTACCCCGCCTTCTTCTATTGCCCCAAATCCGTCGAACGGAAATGGGAATTGGGCAGCGCCAGCAATGCGGTTTCCGAAGTGACTACCTACAACTGGTTTGAAGTACAGGACGCAACCACAGCGGTTCCCAACCTCGTGCAATTCACCAACTCCTTCCCAATTGAGATCGCCCACGGGAACATCACTAAAATCGTGGTGGATTATGGCGATGGAACCAGATTGGTTTCGGAAAACGAATACAACGACGGCTTGAAACGTACGGAAAGCGGTCTTACGTACAATTGGTACAATGCCGGTTGGTTTCTTGGACGCCTGAAAGAATCCTCCGTCACCCATCAGCGTTCCGGAAAGCCCGACATCATCCGGAAATCAAGCTTCGCCTACTACGAGGAAACCGGGCTGCTGGGGCTGGAAACCGTGGAGCCGGATTCGAACTGGCTCGAAACCGTTTACGAATACGATGCGTTCGGCAACGTCACCAACAAGTCGGTTTCCGGGGCGGATGTCGCCACACGTAGTCCGCAGCAAACACGATATGATTCCAAGGGCCGCTTCGTGGTGGAATCGAAGAACGCATTGGGCCACAAGGAAACGATGGTTGCCGATCCGGAAACCGGCCTGCTGGAGAGCCGTATGGGTCCAAACGGACTTTCCACCTCTTGGACATACGACCGGCTGGGTCGGCCCCAAGCGGAAATCCGCGCGGACGGCACAACGTCCACAAGCACCTATGCATGGGAAACCGGAGTGACGGTCAGCACCCCGCTGGAACCCGGAGGATCGAATGTCACGGTGGCCGCGGCATGGTCGCTGACCACCCAATCCAGCGGCACCGCGCCGGTGAAGGTCTACTACGACCGGCAGGGACGTGAAATCCGCACGGTGACGGAAGCCCCCGACGGTCGGGAGGTCTATCGGGATGTCGGGCGCAACAGCCTCGGGCAGACCGTCTGCGCAAGCGATCCCTATTTTTTTGGTGAAACTCCCGTTTTCGGGTTCAACAAGTATGATGAACTCGGAAGGTTGAAACTCGCTACCGCACCGGACGGAACAAAAACCGCATTTGGCTATGCAGGGCTGGTCGGCTCCGTCACAAACAACTACGGGGCAACCAACGGCTCGGTCGAATCGCGCAACCAGGTTTTGACCACCTTCAAGAACGCCAAGGGCGAGACGCTCAAGGTAGTGGACAACCTCGGATACGAAATCAACTACAGCTACGATGCGGCGGGAAACCTGGTTGCTACAACCGACGAACTGGGCAACACCGTCGTGATGGAATACGACATCCGTGGCAACAAGATCCGGCAGGACGATCCCGACATGGGCGAATGGTTCTACGGCTACAACGTCCTCGGAGAACTGGTGGCGCAAACGAACGCCAACAACCAGATAGCGGCGATGGAGTACGATGTGCTTGGGCGCATGAAGCAACGTACAACCCCAGAAAATACCGCCAAGTGGTATTACGACGATATAGGCGAAGGAGGAAAGCTTGGAGCGCTTTGGCGGGAAGATCTTTTTGATGCCACGGGAACAAACCTGGTTTATCGCCGCACCCATGCCTATGACGCGCTTAAACGCCCGTTGCTCAGTCTCTACAACGTCGACAACAAGTGGTATTATGCCTGCAATACGTACGACGAATACAGCCGAGTAAAATCCACGCACCGCTTCTGGCGGCCCAAGGCTTTGCAGGGATCGGAACACAATCTGGATCACCGCTGGAACTCGTTCTCGAGCATCAACACCTACAACGGGCGCGGGGCTGTCACCAAGGTGGAAGATGGTTCCGGCCATGTCTGGTGGGAGATCGACGAGACAGACTTCGATGCAAAAGGCCATTTGCTCAGTTACACCTATGGCAACGGTGTCAAGACCTCCAACATCTATGATCCATTGACCGGTTTCCTGGTCCAGTCCGAAGCCAAAAGCGCTGGATCCATCGGAAACGATATCCTCTCCATGCACTACGGATTCGACCGGATCGGAAACCTGACACAGCGGCGTGACTATCGCCACGGCGCGCCCTACCTGCAAGAGGACATGGCCTACGACAAGCTCAACCGACTGGTGTCCGCAACGGTGGGCGCTGCGGTGTCGTCTGTCAGCTACGACGCCATCGGGAACATCAAGACCAAGACCGGTGTTTCCGGAACCTACCAATACGGCGGAGGGAATGCCGGGCCGCATGCGGTTTCTTTGGCCGACGGCATAACCTTCACCTACGACAACTGCGGCAACATGCTGGGCCGTTGGCAGGGTGGAACAAACATCAGCTCCACCGCATGGACCTCCTTCAACAAGCCTTCGACCATGTACAACGGCGTCGACGGTTCGGAGTTTGCCTACGATGCCAACCAGAACCGCATCATCCAGATCGGCTTCGAGGATGGCGCTGGAACCAAGAAACTTTACCTCGACGGCTTTGAGCAGGAGGAGGTGCTGACGGGCAATCAGTTCGATCGCGCTGGCTGGCAGTGGGCGCTCAAGGAAACCCGTGTGTTCGTCTCCACGCCTTCCGGCGTGGTCGGCGTCCATGTGCAGGATGCCTTCGAGAACGTGGAGCGCAGGTATTTCCACTACGACCACCTCGGCTCCATTGTAGCGGTCAGTGGCGTTCCGCTCTCCGGGAATATTGCCCCGCTGCTGGCCGAATACGCCTACGATGCCTGGGGCAAGCGACGGAGCGCCTCGACCTGGCAGGCGGCAACGGTCGATACCTCTTCGTTGCAGACCGACCGCGGCTTCACCGGCCACGAGATGCTCGACCATCTCGGCCTGGTCCACATGAACGGGCGCATCTACGATTCCCACCTTGGCCGCTTCCTCTCCGCCGATCCGATTGTCCAGGCGCCCGGCGACCTGCAAAGCTACAACCGATACTCCTACGTCCGGAACAATCCGCTGTCGAACATCGACCCCTCCGGATATTCCTGGTGGAGCAAGAACGTGACCCGCAAGGTCAGCAACTTCTTCACCAAATACTGGCGCGAGATCGTCACCGTCGTCATCACCATCGCCGTCGTGGTCGGCGTGGGATGGGCGACGCAGGGGCTTGGGCCGGTTCTTTCCGGCGCGGTGTCTGGCGCGGCGGGGGGATTCGTGGCGGGCTACGTGGGCACCCTGTTGTACGGAGGAACGCAAAACCAGGCGATGAAGGCCGGCTGGCGAGGATCGGGGAAGGGTGCGGCCGCCGGC
>JBGSLE010000174.1:0-5538 GCA_041740875.1 Pontiella sp.
GACGACGGGTTCGGGCTGCGCTTCCGGCTCTGGCTGGACCGGTGCGGCGGGTTGGGCAACGGGTGCGGTGGCCGCCTCCGGTTGGTAGCCCTTGCCGTGGCGGGTTCCCATGAAATAGGCGAAAACCAGCAGGTGGATGCCGATGAGGATGGCGGTGATGAGTGTGACGTTGCTTTTTTTCATGTAAAATGTACCAATCCGTAAAGCCGCGCATCACAAGGAATTCATGGACGACATACAATACCAATTTGCGGGAAACATCCTTTCGGGCAGGCCGACGAGCCTGCGGGCGTGTGGCCAAGCCTTTGCGCCATCGAACATTGCGCTGTGCAAATACTGGGGCAAGCGCGCCGCCGCGCTGAACCTGCCGGTCAATTCCAGCCTCTCGATATCGTTGGGCAGGCTCGGGACGCGCACCGAGATCCGGTGCGCCGAAGCAGAGCGGGTCTACCTCAACGGCGCCCTGCAAGCGCCCGACACCTCCTTCGCGCAGCGGGTTTCCGGATTCCTCGACCTCTTCCGCCCGTTCCTAGGCAGCCCCCGGTTCGAGGTCCGTACCGAAAACAACATACCGACCGCCGCCGGGCTGGCGTCGTCGGCCTCCGGCTTTGCGGCGCTGGTGATGGCGTTGGACGATTGGGCGGGATGGGGGCTCGGGGGAAGGGAAAAGTCGATGCTCGCCCGGCTCGGCAGCGGCAGCGCGGCGCGGTCGGTCTTCGATGGCTTCGTCCAGTGGCACGCGGGGTCGAACGATGATGGCACCGATTCGTTCGCCGAACGGCTGCCGGAGGAGTGGCCGGAATTCCGCATCGGCATCCTCGAACTCTCCAGCGCCCGCAAGCCGGTCGGATCGCGCGACGGCATGAACCGGACCGTCGAAACCTCGTTTCTCTATGCCTTTGGCTGGCAGAAGCAGGCGGTGGCGGATCTGGCGCGGATACGACGGGGCATCGAGACGCGCGACTTTACCCTGTTGGGCATCACCGCCGAGCGCAACGCCTTGGCGATGCATGCCACGATGATGTCCGCCTGGCCGCCGTTGCTCTATTTCCAGCCCGACACCGTCGAGCAGATCCACAAGGTCCAGCGCGTCCGCGCCGATGGCCTGGAGGTCTATTTGACCATCGACGCCGGCCCCAACATCAAGCTGCTCTTCCTCCAGGAAAGCGAAGCCGCCGTGGCGGACGCGTTTCCCGGCCTGCAAACCATCAACCCCTTTGGATAAACGATGCCTGAATTGCCGGAAGTGGAGACGATCGCCCGCCAGTTGCGGGCGAGGGGAATCGAGGGGCGTAAAATCCGGTCGGTCGAAGTCGGCTGGCCCCGGACGGTCGAGCCGCTGTCCGCCGAGGCCTTTTCCCGGGCGCTCATCGGCGCCACGATCACGGCGATTTCGCGGACCGGGAAGTGGCTGGTTTTTTCGCTTTCGACGGGCATGAGCATCCTGGTCCACCTGCGGATGTCGGGCTCCTTCTCGCTGGAGCCGGGGTCGCACGATCGGATCGTCCTTAGGTTGTCCGGCGGCGTGGCGCTGTACTACCGCGATACGCGCAAATTCGGGCGGTGGAAGCTGGTGGCCGACCCCGCCGGAATGTTGGCCGGGCTCGGGCCGGATGCGCTGACGGAGGGCTTTTCGCTGGAGGGCTTCAAGACCGCCATGCGATCGCACCACCGGAGGATCAAGCCGCTGCTGCTCGACCAATCCATCGTGGCCGGACTCGGCAACATCTACGTCGACGAGGCGCTGTGGGAGTCGCAAATCCATCCCGAACGCCGGTCGGACGCGCTGTCCGATGCCGAGTTGGGTCGGTTGTACCGGGCGATCCGCCAGGTGCTGGAGACCGGGGTACGCAACGGCGGAACCTCGCTGGGCGACGGGAAAACCAACTACCGCGACGTCGAGGGACAATCCGGTGGCCACCGCGAAAAGGTGAAGGCCTATGGCCGGACCGGGCAGCCCTGCGAACGGTGCGGCACGGCGCTGGCCAAAACCGTCGTGGCCCAGCGCGGCACCCACTTTTGCCCTGTTTGCCAAACCCAAGGCCGTTGAAAACCTTGCGGAAAACAAAAAAAGGGCCTGCCTAGGCAAGCCCTTTAAAGCGCGGGGAATTAATGGCGAGGATGACGGGGCTCGAACCCGCAACCTCCAGCGTGACAGGCTGGCGCTCTAACCGATTGAGCTACACCCCCGCGAAAGAGCCGACATAGTATTGGTTTCCGTTTTTCGCGCAAGGGGATTTTTTGGTTTTTTTCGGTTTTCCCGGCGCAGGGTTGGAAGGCGTTGATTTATGCGCCTCGAATGGCTTTTCTTTCCCGTCCGACCACTCTAGAGTCGCCTGTGTTTTAGGTTCCAATCCCTGAAAACGATCCATGGATCGGAAGTTGGCTTTATGGAATTCGTGGTTAAATACCTGGTGGTCTTCCTGGTGGCGCTGGTGGCCTCGCTGCTGCTGGTTCCCGTGGCGAAGAAGCTGGCACCCCGGCTGGGGCTGGTGGATGAACCG
Source organism: Pontiella sp. (assembly GCA_041740875.1). Classification (GTDB taxonomy): domain Bacteria; phylum Verrucomicrobiota; class Kiritimatiellia; order Kiritimatiellales; family Pontiellaceae; genus Pontiella. The sequence goes on from JBGSLE010000174.1 coordinate 2,505, forward strand.
GACGAGCGGCGGATCCACAAGACGCCGATTCCCCGTTGCGGGGGGATCGCCGTATTCATCGCCGCCCACCTGGCCTTGGCGGTGGCCTTTCTCGGGCCGTGGCGCAACCTCTCGGGCAGCATTCAGTTCCATGAATGGATTTTCCTCTTCGCCGGTTCGCTCGGGTTGCTGATGGTCGGCATTTTCGACGACCGCAACGACATGAAGGCGTGGTTCAAGCTGATCGGGCAGCTGGCGGTGGCGGTGCTGATGTTTTTCGGCGGATTCACCTTCGAAGGATTTCTGGGCATCCCGCTGCCATGGATCGTGAACTTCGGCGCCACCCTGTTCTGGTTCGCCTTGCTGATCAATGCCTTCAACCTGATCGACGGCATGGACGGCGCCTGCGCAGGCCTGGGCCTGATCGCCAGTTCCGGCTTGGCGGGCATGCTGGTTTCGCTGCGCCAGCCCACCGATGCGCTGGTCCTCGTGGCGCTGGCGGGGGCCTGTCTCGGCTTCCTGCGCTACAATTTCAATCCGGCGTCGGTCTTCCTGGGCGACTGCGGCAGCATGTTCATCGGCTTCATGCTGGCGTCGGTTTCGCTGAAAGCCAACGTCAAGCAATCGATGATGGTGGCGTTGCTGGTTCCGCTGCTGGCGGTGGGCGTGCCGGTGTTCGACGTCATGCTCGCGGTGTGGCGGCGCATGGCCCGCAAGCTGGTGTCGATGATCCGAAAGGACGGGCTGGCGACCAAGGTCTTCGGCCCGGATCTCGACCATATCCACCACAAGCTGATGCGCAGCGGCATGACGCAGCGCAAGGCGGCGGTGGCGCTCTACATCGCCGGGATCGGCATCTGCGTAGTGGCCTTGGGAACGACCGCGATGGCGTCGAACCGCACCGCCCTGCTGATGATCGGCATGATCGTGGCCCTGCACGTGATTGTCCGGCAGATTGCCCAGGTCGAGCTGTGGACGACGACCCAGGTGGTGTTGCAGGGGATCCGGCGGCCGCGCAACCTGGTGGGCCTGCTGGTGGCGATCGGCTGGGACGTCGCCTGCCTGGTTTTCGCGACCTACTTTGTTTTCGGCCTCGTGCTGGGCCATCGCTTTTCGCCGCTGCACCTGGCCGTTTGCGTGATGATCCCGTTCGCGACGATCTACTTCTACCACGTCTACCGGATCGTCTGGACCCGGTCGCGCATTTCGCAGCTGCTGGTGCTCGTCTTGCAGCTGATGGCCGGCGAGGCCCTGGCCTACGTGGCGCTGCTCTGGGCATCCGACCTCTCGACCCGCGACCGCTTCGTTTCGCTGGTGCTCCATACCTTGGTGGCGGGATCCGGCATCGTCGGCATCCGCGCCACCCTGCGGATGGTGCGCGACCTGGGCGCCTGGCTCCGCTGCTCGGTCTCCACCGATTATGACCTCAAGACCCTGATCCTCGGCGCGGGGGAAAACGCGATCCTCTACCTGCGCCAGGCCTCGTTCGAGGACCAGCAGAAGGCGCCGCGCAAGATCGTGGGGCTGATCGACGACAACCCCGCGCTACAGGGGAAGGTGGTCTATGGCTATCCGGTGCTCGGCACCTTCGACGAGCTGGAGGAGATCATCCAGCAGCAAGGCATCACCGAGCTGATCTTCACCCACCACTACGGCGACGACCTCCGCGCAAGCATCCTCAAGATGCAAGCGCGCCATGAGGGCCTGCTCATCCGCGATTTCGTCTTCGTCTTGCGCGACTTGAACGAGGAAGGCACCTGCCGCGGCATCGTGAAGCCCTATTCCGTCCGCGACCTGGACTGCCGGAACCTCTGCAGCCGGCTGAACGCCGCGCGCATGGACCACCCGTGCGACGGCGGTCCGGCGGGCGAATGAACCCCGCCTTCGCGCGCTATTCGCGGATCTGGCCCTTGCCCATGATGAGGTACTTGTAGGTCGTCAGCTCTTCCAGCCCCATCGGGCCGCGCGCGTGCAGCTTGTCCGTGCTGATGCCGATCTCCGCACCCATGCCGAACTCCGCCCCGTCCGTGAAACGCGTCGAGGCGTTGACGTACACCGTGGCCGAGTCCACCTCGGCGAGAAAGCTCTTGGCCGTCTTGTCGTCGGCGGTCACGATCGCATCCGAATGGCGCGATCCATAGGTGTTGATGTGCGCAATCGCCGCATCCACGTCGGCAACCACCCGGACGGCCAGCGTCAGGTCGAGGTATTCCTCGTACCAGTCCGCCTCGGTCGCCGGCTTCGCGTTTTCGACCATGGCGCAGACGGTTTCGTCGCCGCGGATTTCGACGCCGCGCCCGGTCAGGATTTCCGCCATGTGGGGCAGGAACCCCTTGGCGATCTCCTGGTGGACGAGCAGCGTCTCCATGGCGTTGCATACGCCCGGACGCTGGCATTTCGCGTTTTCCGCAATCCGCCAGGCCATGGGAAGGTCGGCGGAGGCATCGATGAAGGTGTGGCAGACGCCCTTGTAGTGCTTGATCACCGGCACGTGCGCCATCTCCGTCACCGCCTTGATCAGGCTCTCGCCGCCGCGCGGGATGATCAGGTCGAGGTAGTCGGTCATCTGGCACATCACCTTGACCGCCTCGCGGTTCGTGGTGGGGATCAACTGGATGGCGTTGGCGGGCATGCCCTTGGCTTCGCCGCCCTTCCGCATCGCCGAGGCGATGGCCATGTTCGAGTGGATCGCCTCCTTGCCGCCGCGCAGGATGACGGCGTTGGAGGTCTTGAAGCAGAGCGCCGCCGCGTCGCATGTCACGTTGGGGCGCGATTCGAAGATGATGCCGATCACGCCGATCGGGACGCGGACTTTTTTGATCTCCAGCCCGTTGGGTCGGTTCCAGGTGCTGATTTCCTCGCCGACAGGATCGTTCAGGACGGCGACGTCGCGCAGGCCCTTGATCATGCCGTCGATGCGCGCATCCGTCAGCGCCAGCCGGTCGAGCATCGCGGGGCTGAGGCCGTTGGCCTTGCCGGCGGCGAGATCCCGGGCGTTTTCCGCCTTGATTGCTGCGCGCTGGGCGTCGAGTTCGTCGGCCATCGCCTCGAGGAT
>JBGSLE010000175.1:0-22513 GCA_041740875.1 Pontiella sp.
AGGAACCGGGCGTTGAACGCCTGCTTCACCGCGACGGCTTGCGCGGCATAACGGTCGGCATCGGACGGCTTGCCCAGCGCCAACGCCATGCGGCGCATGGCGTCGAGCGATTGATAGTAGAGCGCCGTCGAGGTGAGGGCTTCGGGGGTATCGATTTTTGAATTGCTGCCCGGCGGGCACCAGTCGCCATAGCCCTCGGTGATGATCCCGTTCGTCACCGCAAACTCTTCCAAAAACGCCATCCAGCCCTGCATCATCGGCCACGCGGTTTCGACCGTTTCCAGATCGCCGTAATGCAAATAGGAAAACCACGGCACCAGCACCGTCGCCGCGCCCCAGTCGGGCCGCGCCTGCTGGCAGAGCCGCTTGCCGACCGAGATATTGGCCGGCGCGCGCGGGTCGTGCGGGAGCCCGCCCTCTTTGCGGGGCTTGTTGGCGCCGAGCACCGTTTCCATATCCGCCGAGGTCTTGCTCCAGAATTTCCGCAAATCGAAATTGTAGGAGGCGGCTTCGCCCACCGCGTGGCCGTCGCCCATCCAGGCGCAGCGTTCGCGGTGCGGGCAGTCGGTCAGAATGCCCTGCACGTTATCTTCAATCGTCCAGATCGAGACGTTGTAGAATTTGTTGATGAGCGCATCCGAGCACTCGAAGGTGCCGATGCGCTCCACGTCGGTGCGCACCAGCCAGCCGGTAAAATCGGCCAGCGACGGTTTTTTGCCCAGACCGCTGATCTGCACATAGCGGAAGCCGTGGTAGGTGAAGCGCGGTTCCCACTCCTCCACGCCGTCGCCTCTGCAAACGTAGATATCCGTCTGATCCCCGCCGGTCACATGCCCGCCGGTCGAAGCGGTATCGATCGCCTTGCCGTCCGGCATCAGCAGTTCGGCGAAGCGCATCTGGATCTTCTGCCCCGCCGCTTCCCGCACCCGGATCTGCAGCCAGCCGGTCATGTTTTGCCCCAGATCGATGATCCACTCGCCGTTTTCCGCCGGAAGCACGGCGACCGGCTCGACAGCGCGTATTTTGCGCATCGGCTCCAACTGCTGCTCAATCAGGTTCGTGGTGGGCGCTTCCATCTTGCGAACCGGCTTCCATCCCGAATCATCAAAACCCGGACGGCTCCAACCGGCCAACTCAAGCCGGGCGTCGAAGGTTTCCCCGTGATACAAATTATCAAACAGCACCGGCCCTTGCGCGGCCTTCCAACTACTGTCCGTGGCGATCGTCTTTTTCGAGCCGTCCTTGTATTCGATAGTCAGCACCAGCACGGCGCGCGGCTCGCCATACGAAAGTCCGCCGCCAAAAGCGATGTTCTGCCCATAGAAGCCGTTGCCGAGCATCAGGCCGACGGCGTTGCCGCCAGATAGCAACAAACCGGTCACGTTGTGGATTACATAAAACGCGCGCTTGTCATAGGTCGTCTGCGCCGGATCGAGCACGCGGTCTCCGACTTTTTTACCGTTCAGATACAGTTCATAGAGCCCCAATCCACAAACAGCCACCTGGGCGCTCTTGACCGGTTTTTCGACGGCAAACGCCTTGCGCAGCAGCGGCGACGGAAACGCGCGCTGTAGTTTCGGCTTCGGATCGTTTGGTGATGGCACCCACGTCGACAGATCGGCCGGCGTCCGCAAAAAAAGCACGGGGCGTTCGGCCCATTCGGCAGGACGCGACTCCTCGGTGAAGCCGATCCACTCCGCATTTTTAAAGTCGGCGGATTCTGCCGCAGTAAGGCAGCAGCCCAGCAGACAGCCCGCAGTTAAGATCAGGTTTGCTCTATTCATAAGGTTCATTTTTCTGATTATTAGATGCTATTCACTCTCTTCGGTGTCCGCACTCTTTTTGTCTTTGGCAGGCCGCTCGCGGCGGGTCGGCATCTGTGCCTGCCATTTTTCCCAATTGGCGGTCAGCTCTTGGACGAGAGCCGGTTCGCTGGCGGCAAGGTCGTTTTTTTCTTCGACATCTGTTGAAAGGTTGAATAGCTGCGGATTTTCGCCGTTGAACAAAAGGAGCTTCCAAGGGCCTTGGCGGATGGCACCATGATACCCGCCGCCCACGCCTTTGACGCCAAAATAGAGGGTTTTGTGGGGCGGGGTGCCCTTTTCGCCTGTGAGGTAGGGCATGAGATTTACGCCATCCAGATTTTCAGGGGCTTTTGCTCCGGCCAGTGCGGCGCAGGTGGGGAAGATGTCGAGCGTGCTGACGGGATGATCAAATACCAGCCCCGCCGGGAAGACACCGGGATAGGCCGCGAAAAACGGTACACGGATGCCGCCTTCGTAGAGGGTCCACTTGTAGTTGCGCAATGGCAGGTTTTCGCTGCGGTTTTCAGGGTGCCCGCCATTATCGGCGGTGAAGAAGACGATGGTTTTTTTCTCCAGTCCGGTCTGCTGGAGCTTGTCGAGGATGCGTCCAACGGCTTCGTCCAATGCAACGATGCAGGCGACGGTGTCGGCGCGGGCGGTATCGCCGGGAAACTGGTCGGCGTATTTCGCTGCTTCGCCCGGACGGGCCATGGGCTCTTTTGGAACATCCATCCGTTGGCCTGCTGCGCAGGCGGCGTCATATGCTTTTGCGATCTGGTTGGCATTTTGGACGACCTTGAGAATATGCGGGGCGTTGAAGGTTACGGTCAGCGCGAAAGGGTTCTCCTTGTTGCGTTCAATGAACGCTTCGGCTTCACGGGCGAAAAAGTCGGTGCTGTATTCGTCAGAGTTTTCGATCGTGCCGTTACGGGCCAGCTTGGGGTGATAGTAATCGATGAACGGACTGGGCGTGGGCGAGCAGAGCGTTTCGTCGAAGCAGCCGCGCTCGTGTGGCATCGGACCCTTGCTGTGCCATTTACCTAGAAGGGCGGTGCGATAGCCCGCATCGCGCAAGACGCCCGGAAAGAGTGGCTGATCGGCGGGAATGGTGCCGCCATTGTCGATAAAGCCATAGCGTTGCTGATAAACGCCACTGAACATGCCGGCTCGTGAGGGGGCGCAGACCGGCGCGGTGACATAGCCGGCGGTGAATTTAACGCCCGTTTGCGCAAGTCGGTCGATGTTGGGCGTTTTCACCACATTCCGAAAGAGGCAGCTCACGTCGCCACTGCCCAAGTCATCCACCATCATGACGATGATGTTGGGTTTGGTCACCCTTGATTCCTCGGCAGCAAGCGAATCGACGAGTAGACAGACCGATATTGCGATTATGTTTATTGTCTTCATGATATTTTTGATTGTTTTATACTATTCTTCTTCCGTGTTTTTTCTGCCTTTCTTCCCCGGCGGATCTTGGAGGGCCAGCGCGTTAAACTCTGCCGCATGTTGCAGCCAGGCTTTTTCCAATTCCGCCACTTTTTCGGGAAAGTCCGCCGCTCGGTCTTTGGTTTCGGAGCGATCGGTGCTCAGGTCGTAGAGTTCCCAGGGCGACTTGCCGTTGGCTACCAGTTTCCAGTCGCCAACGCGGATGGCGCGGTGGCCGTCGTGGTTCCACCATAAATAGTCCCGCGTCACCGAGCCGTCCTTGGCGAAGGCGGGCACCAGGCTTTTGCCTTGCAGCGGCGGCACCTTAAGACCGGCCACCATTTCCGGTTGCTGGCCGCCCGTCAGCTCTAAAACGGTCGGCACGATGTCAATCAGGTGACCGGGATTCGTGCGCAGTTCATTTTTCGCTTTGATACCGGCAGGCCAATTTACGATGAACGGCGTGGCGATACCGCCTTCGTGGTTCCATGACTTGTGCAGGCGGAACGGCGTGTTCGCCGCGCTGGACCAGCCCGGCCCGATGCCCAGGAAGGTCTTTTCCGAACCAAGCGGCGCGGCGGGGTCGTGTCCGTTGCCGCGGATGATCTGCTCGGCGGAAGCTCCGTTGTCGGAGAGGAAAAAGATGATCGTGTTATCGAGCGCGCCCATGGCTTCCAGTTGCTTCAGCACGCGGCCGATTTCGATATCCATGCGGTGTACCATCGCGGCGTTAATCTCCATCTTGGCCGCCTGAAACGCCTTCTGGCCAGCGGTCAGACTGTCCCACGGAACGGCATGGCCGACTTCGTTCGGGCTAATTTTTTTCAGCAACACCTCCTCTTTCGCATTCCAGCGCGGGATGATCTCCGGGTCGAGCGGCGACAAGGTTCCGTTGTTGATGCCCATTTTCTGCATGCGCTCATAGCGCTCTTTGCGCACGACATCCCAGCCGGCGTTGTAGCGATCCTTGTACACCGCGATGTCTTCCGGCAGCGCGTGGAGCGGGAAGTGCGGCGCATTGAAGGCGAGGTATTCAAAGAACGGCTGGCCGGGATTTTTGGCCGCGTGCTCGTTCAGGTGCTGGATGGCATAGTCGGCGGTGGCGATCGTTGCATAATACGCCCCGTCCATGGGGCCGGGCGGCACGAGAACACCGTCCTCCCTGTGTCCTGTCGCGTCGAAGAATCCATTGACGCTCGTGGAGTCGTAGGAATGTTCGAACCCGTTTTCCAGTGCCGATCCATCGATATGCCACTTGCCTGAGTAATAGGAGTGATAACCCAGCGGCTTCAAATAGGCAGGCAGCAGCTGCGCCCAGCGCGGGCGGTCGCCTTTGCTCGCCTTCGGCTCAAAATTCCCGGTCAACGGATCGCGCCGAATGGCTTGCGCATAATAACCGCTGAGGAGGGACGCGCGCGACGACCAGCAGCGCGCCGTGTTGTAGAACTGCGTGAAGCGCAGCCCGTTCCCCGCCAGTCGATCCAGATTCGGCGTCTGAATCTCGCCGCCGTAGCAGCCGAGATCGGAATAGCCGAGGTCATCCGCCACGATCAGCAGAATATTGGGCCTCTTTGCTTCCACAGCGTTTACTTGTGGTGAACAGAAGACCGCCGCCAATAAGACACCTGCACATTGGTTCCTTTTCATTCATTCACCTTTCGGTTTTCCGCTTTTTCATTCCACTTCCTGCGCCCGTTTTGCCTTGCCCTTCGCTTTGACTCCGTAGTTCCACTTCTTCACATAGTCCGCACCGGGCAGGAACTCGTCCTTACGCTCCGTCAGCAACTGATCGAGCTGCTGGTTGAGTTGCTTCTGCATGGGTGCCGCTTCCGGATTCCCCACCAGATTGTTCATCTGCTCGGGGTCTTTTTCATTGTCGTAGAAGAGCCAGGGCCCCTTCAGGTCGCGCACGTAGGTGTAGCGTTCCGTTTTGATGGCCCGGAATTCCCGCCCGTTGTGATTTTCCCAGTCTCCGAAGGGTACCACGCATTCGATCAGCACGCCCCGGTCTTCCGCCGGACGTTCGCCCCGGATAAGCGGCGAAAGATCCTCGCCCTCCACCGATGACGGAATCGGCAGGCCACTGAGCCCCAGCAGCGTCGGCATGATGTCGGGCGTGCCGATCGGCGTCTTCACCGCACCGTGGACGCGCTGCGCCGCCGGATAGCGGATCAGGAACGGTACGCTCGCCGACTCGGCCTCGGGCCGTTGCTTATGCGTGCCGCCCTGCGAACCGATCATGTCCCCGTGATCGGAGGTGAACACCAGGATGGTGTTGTCCTCGATCCCGGCATCGTGGATCGTCTGCATCAGCCTGCCCAGGCATTCATCGATCGCCACGATGTGCGCGTAATAGCCCTGGAGCGAATTGCGGGTCTTGTCGTCCAGCTTGCCCGGCACATTGGCGCGCAGTTTGATCTGATCCTTCGGGAACAACGCTTTGTATTGATCCGGCACCTTGTCGTACGGATCGTGGGGCGTGCCCCAGGAGAGGAAAAAGATGAACGGCTTGCCCGTTGCCGCGTTTTTCGTGATGTATTCCTGGGCATCGGTGGTCTGGGCGATGACATCATAGCCCGGCCAGTATTTGAGCTTGGGGTCGTTGTTGTCGTAATAGGCCGACTTCATATAGCCGTGGGTACACTCCAGCACCTTCCAGTAGTCGAAGCCCTGACGCCGTTCCGGCGGGATGTATGTCATGCGGCCATGTCCATCCACGTGCCACTTGCCGACATAGCCGGTATTGTAACCCGCCGCCTTGTAGACTTCGGCGATGGTCGTCTCCTCCAGTGCCAGCGGCTTGTCGTTGATGAACAGACCAGTGGAGAGCGCATAGCGGCCGGTGAGCATGGAACCACGGAACGGCGTGCAGACCGGCATGGTCGAGACGGCATTGCGGAAATTAACCCCTTCGGACGCCAGACGGTCGAGATTCGGCGTTTTTCCCTGAAGGTTCGGATCGCCAGCATAGCCCGTCGCCTGCGCCCGCATCTGATCGGCAAAAACAAAGATCAGATTGGGCTGTTTCTGCGGCGCAGCGGAAATGGTGGAAGCCAGACACAACAACGATAAACAAACAGATAAACGGGTCTTCATGTCAGTTCCTTTCATAAAATAAGTTTCACTTAACCGGGATGATTCCCGCCGCTTGCAACGTCACCGGCCCGATCAAGCCGGAGGGAACCAGCGGATCACTCTTCGTCCAGCGGCCTGGGGCAAAAATAAACGTTTTGCGCAGCGCATTATCCGGAATGGGCTTCCCGGCAACCAGCCAGTCCGGGAAACCCGGCCCGAAATTCGGAAACCGCGAGTCGCCGATCAGCCGGTTAACCCAAAGATTGGTAACTTCAACTTCCAGCGTGTTGGCACCAGCTTTCACGGCGCGGCTGACTTCCACCCGGAACGGCGGCTTCCACAGGGTGCCGAGTTCTTTGCCGTTGAGCGTAACCTTCGCAAGCACTTCAACCTGCCCGAGATCTAAAACGATTTCAGGTTTCCGGTTTCCGGCTTCAGGTTTCCAATCGAACGAAGTTCGATAGGTCGCGGTGCCGGAAAAATATTTAATCGCATCGCTGTCGCTTTCGTTCCACGGAATCAGACGGTCGAATGCAACCGGCTCTTTCGGGCCCCAGGCGGGATCAAAGGCGACGATCCAGTTGTCATTCAGCGCGAGAACTTCTTTGAACTCCGTCTTGGGCGTGGATTTGCCTTGGCTATTTGCGGCTTTACGGAAAACGACGAAGAGTGAATCCAACTGCGCCAAACTGAGGCGGACCTCCGTGCGTTCGTCGGCGAGCGACTTCCAATTGGCCGCTTCGGAAATCTCGCCGGTGAGCGGATTCCAGATTTCCGGCTGCTTGCCGCCAACCCTGAATTTGGCAGTGACTTCGCGGGCTTCGTTCGTCTGGTTGGCGATGAAGTAAAAGTCATCCGTGCCGGCACGATGGTGATTGAAGAGGATCTCCTCGGGAACTTCGCAGTCCGGCACCAGCGCCGCAGCGGCGGCCGCAAACTCCGCCGGGTCGCGAATGAGCTTCGAGTCCCAGTAACGCTTGATCAGCGTCTGAAGCATCTGGTCGGCGGTTGGATAATTTTGCAGCGAAGGCGAACGGAGCGGTTTCGGGGCGAAAATCTTCGCGCCTTGATCAGCCAGCGCTCCTAGTTTGGCGACGTGCTCCGGCGTCATCAGATCGGCGCGCTTGAGCAGCAACAGCTTGTAGCGGGTGTCGAGCAGCTTGCCCTTAAACGTCACCCGGAGATCGCCGTTGGTATCGACCGAAAGGTTGTCGAGGGAACTCATGCCGCCGAAATCGGATTTGAGCCCTGGAAGATTCTCCAGCTCAACCGGATCCTTGTTTTTTACAAAATTATTGAAGCCTCGTTCGTCTCCATACAGCACGAGCACATCGGCTTGAGCGGTGCCGGCCTGGAGGAGAAACTGGCACCGGGTGATATATTCCATCCACGCCCGCGATTTGGGATACCAGGTGTTGTTGCGATGGAAATTTCCGCCGAACGGACCAAAGGTCATCCCCGGCTTGACGGCCTCATTCCAGGGCTGGTGGGCAAAGGTATGGAAGTAATACCGGTTGATGCCATTGGCGAAAGCCCAGTCCCCCAGCTTCTTCAAGGCATAAGGCTGATCCTTCCAGTTGCCTTTCAGATTGGTAAACGACTCCGCCGCCACGATCGATCGCCCGGAAAGATGCGCCGATGCGGCCATCACCTGCGTGGCCCATTGGCATTGGTAGCTGGGAAGCACGCCATCGCCAGCCTGCCAGAATTCAGTCATCGGAATATCGGCCTGCAGCGATGAAGCGGCTGCATCAAAAGATCCGGAGCCGTAGGCTTCGATGACCAGTTGCAAACCGTTGGCGTGACATTTTTCAGCAAAATAACCGAAGTAATTTTGCGCCATCAGTTCGGCCACGGTGGAACGCAAATCCCACAAAACCCGCTCGGTGGTTTCCGTGCTGTCGAGCACGCGTCCGGTCACTGCGAGCAGATGCGGAATCAGATCGTAACCGCGGCGCTGTTTGAATTCAGCCGGGAATCCCTCCGTCCAGTTTTGCATGTTAACTTCATAGCTGTCGATCAGGACGCTCTTGAGTGAAGAGAGTCCCTTGGCGTCGGTGAGCATTTTATTGATCAGGTTTTCCCAATGAACATCGGTAGCCTTGCGGCTGAGCTTGTCCACCTCCAGCCCGAGGCCAGCCTTGCTGGCGGGGTGATTGGCCACTCCGGTGGAGGTATAGCCGATGCGCACCACGGTCCAGTCCCCGGCAGGCGGCGTCCAATTCAGCTGACCTTTGGCATCCATACGATCCGTCACGTCAATGATCCTGGCGACGGGAATTACGGCACTCGCCGGTGCCGGCCGCAGATCGGGAACAAACGCCTCGGCCATTGTGTGGGGATCCAATAACGCTTTTTTCTGCCACTCCTTGATTCGATAGGAGTTGTCTTTCGGCGCGGGGAAAGCCAGCACCGCAATGTCCCGGTAGAAATCCGTTTCCAGCGGTTTTTTGACCCGCAGACTTTCGGGAATCACCGGGATGCTCAAGATGAGGGCTGCGGGCGTTCCGCCGGGAACAGACACCTCGCTCCAAACCAGCGTCTTCATCGAATTTTCTGCCGTGATCCACGGTCCGCCGGTGCTTGACCAGCCCGAGGCATTATTGAATCCGGCCTCCAGCCCGAGACGATCGGCCTCGGCAAAGGCAAACGACATCAGCTCATGATACCGTGGCGAATTATATTCCACCGGCCCGGCATCCATAACGCCCGCGTCAAATTGCTGGAAGCCCCCCACACCCACCGCCTTCATCGCTTCGAGATCCTTGGTGATCCCCTCTTTGGAAACGTTGCCGTTATTCCAGTGCCACCACGTCTGCGGCTTCGCCGAATCCGGTGGACTCCGGAAGCCGGATTCCAGCGCATCGTTCGATGCGGCGCAGGCGGTGAGCGTCAGGCACAACAGGACACAACAAGCAGATATGGGATACTTCATCGTGTATTTCCTTTGCCGGTTTGGTTGCTCAAATCCTTAGAGGTCGCAAGGGCGATGACGCGGCCTTGGTCGCCAACGGCGTTGTAAAAATGGTAGACCACGCCGTCGTGTTTCACGATCCACGGCTTGTGGGCGCATTGCTTGTCATAGGGCTCCGACGGCTTGACGAGATCTTCGCCCTCCCACTTGGTCCAATGCACCAGATCATACGAGCAGGCAAAGGTATCGAAAGCGCCCGGTTTCCAGAAAGCACCGAAATAAAACATGACCCAGAGATCGCCCATTCGCACAATCTGCGGGTCGCCGCTGATGCCGCGCTTCTCTTGAGTGCCGTTGACGATAACGGGCTCTTGGCCGTAACGCTGCCAATGAATCATGTCGTCGGAGACGGCCATGCCGATCCGCTCGCCGCCCGCCGCGCTGGCGTTGTAATACATGACAAAGGGATGGCCGAGCCGTTGGCTTTTGTCCCAGATGATCTGGCTTTTGAAGAGCTTGCGCTTTTCAAACCAGCGCGCGTCCGGCTGATCGAGGCTCAATACAGGGTTTTCAGCGATGCGATTCCATTCACTGGGTTCGGTGGGCGATTTTGTCCACGCCATACCGATGGACAGCGGAGCGGTTTCGTAGCCTGGATTGGGTCCGCCGAAATAGGAGATCCAATATTTATCGTCAACCATTTGCAGTTCGCTGGTGCCTCCCCACGTCGAATCGCACAGTGCGATGCTTCCGCCCACCTGCGCTTTATCCCAACCGTCGGGCCGAAAGCTCATGATCGTCCCCAGCTTGTCCCAGTGCAGCAGGTCGGCACTGCGGGCGAGAAAGGTCTCGTAGCCGCGCTTTTGGGTACTGCCGACATAAACCATATACCATTGGCCGTTTTGCCGGAAGATGTTCGGACAATCCACCAACTGCTCCTCCTCGCCGCGAATCACAATGCCGTATTTGAAGGGCGTTTTGACTTCGTCATAAACCTGCTGCATCACCTCCAGCGGCACGTCCTTCTTATCGGTCTTGGCCGGGATGACTTGGCGAATGGTGGCGGGTTCGGGCTGAGACTTGGTTTGCGCATGACCTTCCGTGGCAACAGTCAAACTCAACAAACTAATAAATATATAATTTTTCATAATAGTTCTTTTTTTGACAGAACGCTATTGTCCCGATTTTCATTTAGGCATTTCGATATACGGCGATTGGTCGAAGGCGTCGTGGAGGCGCGGATCGTTGGTCGTCTCTTGAACGCTTTGCAGTCGCGCGGCGAGCTGCTTTAATACGGCCTGGTATTCCGGCGAGCCGGCCAGGTTGTGCAGCTGGTACGGATCGGTGCGGCGATTATATAACTCTTCCGCCGGACGCTGGCCGAAGGCCAATTCATAAAAGCCTTTTCCGGCCTCTTCTTGGCTATGCTTGATGATCCAGGTTTTGGTTAGGCTGTCATCCATGTCGGCGAACGATCCGGGGTTGATGGCTCCGGCTTTCGTAATCTTTGGATCGCCAAAGGGGAAACGGTCGGGCTTAAAATTGCGGATGTAGGCAAACTCCGGCGTGTAGAGGGCGCGCGCAGGATACGGCAGGTTTCCCTCGCGGGCGTTGGGGGCATGCCGTTCGCGACCAAAGATCGCGGTGTCGCGTGTGTGGGATCGATGATTCCGCTTTTTTCCGCCAGCAACTGCGGCAATAGGCTGCGCGCATCCATGGGGACGGGCGGCTTGACGCCCGCCGCTTCCAGAAACGTGGCCCCCAGATCCTTGAGCGTCACCAGATCAGACACCGTCCGGCCGGGTTTTATCCGGCCCGGCCAGCGGACGATCAACGGGGCGTGGCCGCCTAGATTGTAGAGCTGGGTTTTGCCGCGCGGGAAACCGGGGATGCCGTTGTCGCCCGCCAGCACCAGCATCGTGTTGGTCGCCTGCCCCGTCTTTTCCAGCTCTTCCATGAAGATGCCGACCATCAGATCGAGGGCCTGCACCTCGCCCAAATAGTCGGCCATATCCGTGCGCACCTCCGGTTCGTCGGGCAAATAGGGCGGCAGCTTGCCTTTCAGGTCGTCGGGGTTGATGCCCCAGAGCGCCTCGCCCGATTCCGGCGCATAAGGCCGGTGCGTGTTGATCGGCCCAAAGACGAAGAAGAAGGGCTTGTCTTTACACTGGGCAAGCACCTTCTGGATGCTTTCGCGCGTTTGGTCGATCACTTCCTGGCGCAGCTTCTCGCGGACGGTGTCGGTTTTGCCCAGACTGACGTGCAGTCCGTAGCGTTTGTAATTGCCGCCGCCATTTATTTTCAGGGTGGGATCAAACTCCAGCGTCTTGAAGAGCTTCGCCGTCTCGTACCCGTTATCGGCCAACAGATGAGGAAAGCGCACCATGCGATCGAAGGGGTTTTCCTGCCCGCTAAAATCGCTGCCGCTCAGGATGGCGTTGGAGCCACACCGCCAAAAATAGCAGCCGGTCACAATCGCCGCGCGCGAGGGCCGGCACTGCGGGCAGTCGTAAAACGCATTATCAAAGCGCACCCCTTCCGCCGCCACGCGGTCAATGTTCGGCGTCTTGACGACATCGCTGGGCGACGGGGCTTTGGCATCGGCATAACACCCGGCGGTGCGCCCCCAATCGTCGGCAAAAAAGAAGACGATATTCGGGCGTTCCTCTCCCGCCGCCGCCAGCGCACTACCCAGAATACACACCACCAGCCACTTTTTATTCATATCTAAATTCCTCAATCTTATTACATGTTAATCGATTTGCCCTTCTCCTTGTTTCATCACGGGGAAATCGACCGTATCCAGAACGCCGCGTTTTTTCTCGTCGTTCGGCTTCAGCATGGTTTCGGGCAATTGCTCGACCTCTTGGGCGATTTTCCACCAGAGGGCGTCTAGCTTCGAAAGCACTTCGGGATGCTGGGAGGCGACGTCGGTGCGCTCGGACGGATCGTCGGAAAGCTGGTACAACGCCCACGGCGACTTCTCCATCGAGACGATTTTCCACGGACCGTCAATCAGGGCTCGGCCCACGCCAAAGCGGAAATAGAGTGGCATGGTGCGTGTGAGGGGTTTGCCGGAAAAGGTGGGCACGAGCGAGGTGCCCGCCAGCGGTTTGAGTTCGACGCCTTTGGCCATCTTGGGATAGGTGCCGCCCGAAAGTTCGATAAGCGTCGGCATGCAATCGATCAGATGGGCGGCTTGGTCGGTAAAGCTGCCGGGCTTTACGGTCAGACCCGCGGGCCAGTGAACAATGCCGGGACCGGTGATGCCGCCTTGCAGGGTGGTCGATTTGTGGAGCCGGTACGGCGTATTGGAGACGTGCGCCCAGCGGGTTCCGTAGGTCATGAACGAGCGCTCATCCCACGGCGGAAACTGCTTTTCGTATTGCACGCGCGCTTCGGTCAGGTTCATGGGGCAGGCGCCATTGTCGGAACAGAAGAGAATGAGCGTGTTATCGTATTTTCCCGAGGCTTTCAGCCACTCGATGACCCGTCCAATGTTTTGATCCATCCGATCGACCATCGCGGCATAGGTGGCCATCAGCAAATCTTCCCAATCCTTCTGCTCGGGGGTCAGCGAATCCCATTCGTCCAGCCGGTAACCCTCCGACGAACAGGCCCGCGCGTCCGCCGACAGCAGGCCGATCTGGTGCATTTTTGCGATACGCGCCTGGCGCACCGCTTCCCAGCCCTTGAGATAGCGGCCGCGGTATTTCTGCACATCGGCCTCTGGGGCCTGCAACGGATAGTGCGGCGCATTATAGGCCAGATAGAGGAAAAACGGCTTTTCGCCCGCCTCGCCCATGAATTGCAGCGCGTGATCGGTAATCGCGTCGGTGGCGTAAAAACCTTTCGGCAGCGCATCCTGCGATTCATCGTCCAGATAATAGTTACACGGCCCCGTAAACCCACCTCCGCCTTTGCCCAACGCGTTGCCATTCCAAAAGTTGGCCACGCCTGACAGAAAACCAAAATAGCGGTCGAATCCGGCCTTGATCGGATTTGGATTTACATCCCACTTGCCCACCGCCGCCGAAAAATAGCCCGCCAGCCTGGCCTGCTGGCCCATGCTCACGCCAAAATGTATGGTGCGATCACCGAATCCCGTGCTGCCGGGCTTGGTGACCTGAAACGGATGCTGCCCGCTCATCAGCGCCACCCGCGACGTATGGCACTTCGAGGTGTTGTAAAACTGGCGGAACCGCAGTCCGTCCGCCGCCAGCCGGTCCAGGTTCGGCGTCTCGATCTCGCTGCCGTAGCAGCCGATGTCCGAGTAGCCCAAATCGTCCGCCAGAATGAGCACAATGTTTGGTTTTTCGGCCGCTCCCGCCAAGGAGGCCAACCACATCGTTGCGCCCAACCACATCCATCCACGATATTTCTTCATATAACCCTGCTTTTTACCACGGAACACACCGATTACACGGAACAAATTCTCACCTCTATTCCGTGCTTTCCGTGTGTTCCGTGGTTTTGTAATGACCCTATTTTGAGGTTTTGATTTCGATGCAGACCGAGGCGTGCGGTTCGAGCGTGGTTTCCAGCCTGCCCGATTTCACGGCGAAGGAACGATCCAATAAGACGTCGATCCCGGTTTGGGCGTTATTGAGTTCGGGAATCTCCTGGCTGGTGACGGTGATGTTGACCGGCTTTTCACCCCAGTTGAAGAGGGCCACATAGATGCGGTCCTTTTCGCGGCGCACCCATTTGGCTGGCAGGGTCGTTTTTTCGTAGTCGAGCGGAACGCCCATGTTGCCACTGCCGTGCTGGAAGGTTTTCTTGACGATTTCAACGCCTTCGTCGCTGATGGTGCTCGGGTCGTCGGACCAGGTGATCATGCCGCCGGTGATAATGAGATAGTTGGCCCAGGTTTGCGCTTCGACCTTGGTGAAACCGCCATCCTTGGAGGTTCCCTTGCTTTTCACGCCGTGGATCGGTTTTCCCGGACGGGTATAGTCACCGGCCACGACTAGGAAATCGCAGTCCGCCCACCAGAGGTTTCCATGCATCCAGAAGCGTGGGATCAACTTGCTTTGGATGCTGTCGAGAAGGCGTTCCCAGTTGGCGGCCACATCCGGACCCGTGCGCGACGCATCGCAAAGACCCACCACGGGGATGGGAACGGAACCGCAGGCCAGCCAGTAGGCGTCGGGGCCGATGGCTTGGCGCATCTTTTGGTAATATTCGCGCAGCACCCGTTCCGGCGCATAGTCGGAGTGCGCATAATCGCGGTCGATGCGGTAGGCGGTGTGCAGGAAATCGGTCTTGAAATAGGTGTATCCCGCCGCGACGAAGTTGCTGACCTGATTCAGGAAGTAGGCGTTGGCGGCGGGGTCGCTCGGATCAAAGATACGGGTTGTCGTCTCGTTTCCGTTGGGATGGGGAAAGGTCGGGAAGCCGGTTTCCGTAACCACTTCCGGAGAGACCCATGCCGGCGACGACCAGATCCCGGGGCGCAATCCGGCGGCCTTGATTTGCGCGGCAAACTCCCCCATCCCCTTCGGAAACTTGGCGGGATGAGCGACCCATTTTCCGTAAAATTCGTAGTATCCCGCATCCACCACAAACGCGGGAAACAACCCGGTCAGCTGCTGGTTTTCCGCCATTGCCGCGATCACGGGCTTCAGATTCTTCTCGCTGATGGAGGGCTTGAAATATTCCCAGGAATTCCAGCCGTTGTTCTTCGCCATGGCGTTGTGGTCAACCGGACGGAGCGGCGTGAATTGGCGGCCATAGCCGAGCAAGGCGTCCAGCAACCCCTGGCCTAGGGAGATGGTCAGCGTATCGAACGTTTCCTTGCGCCCCGGCGACATGCCCAACGGGTTTTTGCCAAACTCGGTGTAGGCCATCAGCGTTTGCGCCTTGCCTTCCGCCTGCACGCAGCTGGTCCATAGGATCGTGGGCTCGTAGGCAAAGGCGAGCGACCGGTCTTCCCCAGGCGCAAACAGGATCCCGAGATAAAAACCATGGATGGTCTGGTTCTTCAGTTCGAAGTGGCCGGGATGGTTGGAGCTCCAAATGTTGTAGTGTTCCCGGAAATAGCGCAGGGATTTCAACTCATCGGCATCGAAAAGGGAGCCGTAGGAACCCCGCGCAGCAACCAACTGCCGCAGAGGAACCGTTTGGGCACCGGGATTGTGGATCGTCGGCTGCACCTTCAATGCGCCGTCATCCGCCAGCGAAAACCGCACCCGCACAGCCAGTCCATCGACGCTGTTTTCCACCACCAGCTGCCGGGCGTCCTCCTGGATGACCTTGGCGCCGCGCAGCGGCTCCGCGTCATTGACCCATAGGCGCAGGAAATCCGTTGACCGGCCGCCCTGTGAAAAGCGGTAGCAGCCCGCCTTGGCGAAGAGCGAGAGCGCGCCGTCCTTGAACTGGATGGTGACCGGCTTTTCCTGCGCGGCTTCCGCCGACAGGGCCGACGCGGGCCGGGCCAATTCCCCCGCCGGGGCCGCAGCGGTGAGATAGTTGAGCATCGCCTGCGATTGGACTTGCTCATCGAGATAGTCCTCCGCCTGTTGCGCCCAGAGCGGGCTGGCGGCGAACAGGGCGGCGGTGAGCGCGCCACCAAAACGATGGCGCGGGGATGCAAAGCGGGTTGATCTCTTCATGCTGTGGTTTTCCTGGTTTTGTTAAATCACTCGTTCAAATGACTAGTGTCCACCGACCTCGAGGCGGATAAACTTTTGCGCTTCGGTTGTCGGGATGCGGTTGGTGACCGATTCGACGCCCGGATTTTCGGTGGCGCCGGTCGGAGCGGTCTCGTAGGCGGTGCCGACGTTGGTCCAGGACGGAGAGGCGAGCAGGTCGTCGGCCAGCAGGATGCCGTAGGTCAGGGATGGATCGTCCGTGCGGCGGCGATAGACATATTCAAGCACATTGGTTCCGCCGGCCGCCACCAACTGCGCCGCTGGATTCATCGCCGCCGCATCGTCGTTGGTCGGGTTGCCGCCGAAGGCATATTCGAGCAGGTTGACCAATCCGTCGTTATCCGTGTCGGACGTGCCGTTGGTCTGCGAACCGCTCAGATTGTAGCCTGCCGCCCAGAGACCGTAAGGATCCAAACTCTCGGCAAAGGCGGACTCGTTACCCAACCGGTCAAAGGCCGTGACCCGATAGTGATTGGTGATGCCGGTGTCTGCAAACTGGTCGAGATACACGCTGCGGGTGACGTTGGAGGCGATGAGGACATAGGTATCGGATGTCAGCCGGTAGACGTTGTAGCCGCCCAAATCCTCTTCGGCATTGTCGGCCCAGTCCAGTTTGATGAAGCCGGATTCTTCCTCCGCCGCCGCAAGCATCGTCGGGGCCGCTGGCGGAACCGACTCGGTCGGGGTAACCGTCACGATGTTGCTGTTGTCGGACTCCTTGCCCGAGGCATCGACCGCCCGCACCACATAGTCATAGGCGATGCCGTTGAAAGCGGTATCGTCAATGAAGTCGCTGTTGGAAACCGTGGCCATCCGGCTGGGACTGAAGGAGCCGGGCATCTTGCGATAGACGCGCCAGCCAGCCGGACTGCTTCCCGCCCAGTCCAATTGAACGGATCCGTTTCCGGGAACCGCCGTCAATGCGGTTGGTGCCGTGGTGAACGGGCCGGTCTCGGCATAGACCTTCAGCGATTGGAGAATGCCATCGGTGGCACCGGTTTCTGTTCCTGGATCGGTCAAAAGGATCTTGAAGTTTCTACTGCCAGATATCAGCGGGGTGGCGGCATCCGTCCAGATCAGATTCTCAGGAAGCAGGTTGACCCGGTAGGTCCCGTTGGTCATCGGTCTTCCGTTGTTAAAGTGCAGATAATTGATCGAATTGTCCGGCAGCTGATAACCGACCGAAGCCTGAAACCCTTCCGCAACCACGCCGGAAACCACGATCTCGGCATAGGCCGCCCGGAAAACTTTCCCGCTGGCCGCCGTCTTGATCTCAAAGCCGGGTCCGACCCGCTGGGCCCATGCGATCTGATTTTCAAACCCATTCGGTTGGCCGGGCGAAATACCGGCATTCCCCGGAGCCACCACCGCCAGACTGGTTGCAGGGAACTCACCGTTCGCAAAAGTTCCCGACACGGCGGACACCAATCCGGCATTAATCGAGCGATCGGCCGTGAGTGCCGCTGTGGTATAGGCCGCCCCCGGTGAAAGCACCCCGAGCGCATCAAAGCCCTGCGTGAAAAGCACGCTGTACGCGGCGGGATTGAAGGCCTCCACAGCCGGTGCCGTGAAGGTTTCGGAAACATTGCTCAGTCTGGCCGTGCCACTGCATACAGCCAGTCCGGCCAGCGAAATGTCGGAAACCGTTTGCGTACCGGCCTGAACCCAGTCCAATCCGTTGGTCGAATAGTCGGCCGCAAACAGGTCGTTGATCCGCGTCAGCCGAACCCAGCAAGGCGGGCTGATTCCGGCAACCGTCTGCTCCTGGCTGGCGGCACCGGCGGTGCTGCGAACGCTGAACGACAAGGTGTTGTTCGTCTTCGGTCCGATAAACACAAACGGCGCATTCGCATTTGTTCCGGCGCGGGCCATTACGCCGGCGCGGGACTGCGCATCCGGCCCGCCGAGCTGGTCAATCCGCGCCACCAGCGTCCCGTTGGTGGTCCATGGTTTGTACAGATACCGGAACTGGTCGCTCGTTCCGCCGAGACCTGAACCGGCTCCCGACAGGTTGTAAATGCAGTTCCAGTGGAGTGCATCCCCAGCCAGAGCGGGCGACCCGATATCCGCGCTGGTTGCAAATATTCCGCGGACTCCATAGTCATACACCGCTTCGTTGAAGGTGGAGGCAACCCCGCCCGTCTTTTTGGCCAAAATCGCGTAATAGGCCATCGGATCGTTGCCCGGCGATATAAAAAGGGTGTTTGTCGTACTCGCATAATACCCCAAGCCAAGATAGTTCATAATGCCCCAGCTCCCCGATTCGGCATCGGTGTAGGAGCAAAAGGTGCTGTATTCCGACGCTTGCAGTGCCACGTCCGTGCGCCGGGCCCACTCCGCCGCGCTGCACGCCGTCCCTGTAAAATTGCTGATCGCCGTGATCGCCCGGCAGCGATCATCCCCCCAGGTTACGTTGGTCACGTTTGCTGGCCGCCAGCCGAACATCGGATAGCCGTCGGTAATACGGTGCCCGGCGACTTCGATATGAAAGCGATCCAGATGGGTGCGGTATTGCGCCGGAAGAGTCGCATAGAAAGCCTGCCATGCGATCGCCTTGTCCGGCCGCATAAATATAACAAAAAGGGGTTTCCCGTCGGCCGCATATTCATAACCCGGCCGGGAAACGTTTTCGTTCCAGAAGATTCCGGCGCATTCATTGGCTTCTGCCCACTCATCATTGCTGAAGCCTCCTTCCTGATCAAATCCCGTCACGACCGCCGCCGTCATCCCGTTGCGGTAGGCCGCCTCCTGGGTTTTGATCCCCGCGATGATGTTGCCGTGTAAAACGGTTTCCCGATTGGAGTAGTAGTCTGCAAAGGAATTAGAACCAAAACTCGTCTGGTCGAGCAGCACGGTCTTGATACCGGCCCGGGCCATCTGCTTGGCCAGCTCCTGGCAGTCCCGGTCGTTGTGGTAGTCCCGGTAACCCCAGCCGCGCTGCGGATTAAAATCCTGAGTGCTCTTGTTGTTGGGATTCTTCTCGTCAGATTGAGACATTATCCGCAACCACGCCACCGGCTTGCCGGCCAGCGCCGGAGTGAAGCCGAAGGAAAGCAATAGTGCGGCCATGGCGGCCTCTGTACGTCTGTTCGCTTTGGTTTTCATTATTTCACGATCCGATCCGCCCGATCCGGCGATGATGCAGCTTCCTGTGCCTATGATGACAAAAGCCCCCCATTTTCCGGCGGGGGGCTTTCGCAACGTACCCGAAGAGGGCTAGACCATGAAGAGTCGCCGGATCCCGATGAGCCCCGCACCGACGGCGGTAATCAATCCAAGCGTGGCCGGCTCGGGAATCACCGTAATCGTTCCGGTGCTGGTGGGTGAGAACGCATAGGCTCCCAAATCCCCGGCATCATAGGTCCCGTTCACGAAGCTGGATCCACCCAACGTGAGCGAGGTGACCTTGGTGTCGGTGCCATCGGCAAGGACAAGCCGTCCGCCGGATACGGCACTGATGCCGAAGGTTCCGGCGGTGGTGCCGCCCGAAAACGCCAAGATGCCTAGGCTGTCCACATTGAACGATCCGGTAAAGTTGGTCGTGGCGACCAGTCCCCCTGCCGTATCAAACGTGACGGCATTGCCACCGATCGCAATGCAATTGATGGTGATCGCTCCGTTGCCTTGCAGCGCGCCGCTGTCAAAAAAGATCGGACGTTTCGCACCGGTACCACTGCCGCCGGCGAGGATCGTGCCGCTGTTGAGCGTCAGTGTGTTGCAATTGAACCGGGCATAGCCGGCACTGTTCTGAACAATCCGTCCGCCGTCCAGCACGACGTTTTGCGCGGTCGCTGTTGCGTCGGTAGCACCCGTGCGGTAGGAGCCGCCGGGCTGGATCACCAACGTGCCGCCGTAGAACGTTCCGGCGTTGCTAAGCGTATTGGATCCCGACTGCCAGATATCGATATTCCCCGGGGATGGTAGCGTTGTCCCGACCGGCCAGGGAGCGGCCGTGGTAATGGTTCCGGCCGCGATGGCCGTGATGATCTCCGGCTCGCCGCCGCCGCCCGTGCCGATCGTTACGGTGACCGTTCCGTTGGTCGTGGTAAACCATCCGGTTCCCAAATCCATGGCGCTGTAGGTTCCGGCCACATAATTGGATCCGCCCAGGCTGAGCTGGGTGACTTTCGTGTCTGCGCCGTTGGCCAGGGCAAGCAATCCCCCGGTTGCAACAGTGATGCCGAAGGTTCCCGCAGTGGTGCCTCCGGTAAACTCCAGGAGACCAGTGCTATCGACGCCGAACCATCCGGTAAAGTTGGTCGTGGTGACGCTTCCACCTGCCGTATTAAATGAGACAAGGTTGGTCACGGTGGTTCCGCTGCTGATGGTAATCGTACCGCTGCCTGCCAGCGCGCCGCTGTTCAGATAGACCGTACGCGCCCCACCGGAATCACCAGCTCGAATCGAGCCGCTGTTCAGCGTCAGGGTGGTGAAATTATACGTGGAAGCGAGAGCCTGAACATTAAAGATCCTACCGCCGTCCAGCACGATATTTTGCATGGTCGCTGTTGAGCCGGCGCCCGCCGTGCGCAACGTGCCCCCTGCCTGAACCACCAGCGTACCGCCGTTGTACGTCCCGGCGGATACATCGAGATTCCTGTTTGCCGACTGCCAGATATCCGTATTCCCCGCCTCCGGCAACGTTGTCCCGACCGGCCAAGTGGCCGAGTTTGTAACGTTGCCACTTGCAATGGCCGTGATGGTTTCCGCACTCGCGGTGCCGACGGCCAGCAGCAGCATGGCCATCCCTGTTTTGATTCGTTTATCTAGGTATCTCATTCCCGTTTCTCCTGTCTTTTATGGGGTTGACCGCCAACGATCCCTCATCCAGCGTTGGAATGTTTACAGTATGTTGAAATAATTGTATATAGCCGGAAATGGTGATGCCGCTACCGCCTCTTCGCCATTGCCTTGCGCACGCATCGGTGGTTACATGGCGTCATGATCCATATCGCCCTCATCGAAGACCATCCCATGTACCGCAGCCTGCTGAGTGAACAGATAGACGGCCAGGAGGACATGGAATGCACCGGCATTTTCGGCAGTGCGCCGGATGCACTGGCCGCTCTGGAGGAAGGGCTTGGGCCGGACATCGTCATCCTGGATCTAGGCCTGCCCTCCATGCACGGACTCGAAGCCATGCCCCGCATCCGCCAGCTGGCACCCCTCACAAAAATCATGGTGCTGACCATTAGCGAGGACCGCCCCAAGGTCATGGAGGCCTTGGCGCACGGCGTCCACGGCTACCTGCTGAAGACCGACCCGATGGAGCGCATTCTGGCCGGCTTGCGCAACATTATGCGCGGCGAAGCGCCGATGAGCCCCGCCATTGCCGCCATGGTGCTCGGCATGTTCCGCCAGCAAACACCCGCCGACAACGATTCCGCCCTGAGCGACAAGGAACTCGAGGTGCTCCAGGCGCTGGCGGAAGGAAAGTCGCGCAAGCAGGTGGCCGTCGAAATGGATATCAGCATCAACACCATCAATACCCACGTGCGGCACATCTATGAAAAACTGGAAGTCCACAACCTCGGCGGCGCCCTCCAGAAAGCCGCCAAGGGAGGCTTGATTTGAAACGCGGGCGGATGCTGTGGCTCGTGCCTGCCGTTTTCGCTGCGGCGCTGCTGCTCGCCGCCTTCCTCCGCGCCATCCGGCAGTCGCCCTTCGACTTTTCGGGGATCCCGTTCTACCGCCCGCTCATCCATGCCGTTATTCCTGGATTGGGCGAAATCGAGCGGCGCATCGCAGCCATCGACGCCCGCCTCGCGCAGCTTCCCGAACCCACCGCGCTCCCGGTCGGCGGCACGACGGGCTTTGTCACCAAGCCTCGGCAAAGCGCGGATGAAAAGGTCTGGATCCGATTCGGCTGGGATCGCCCGGTTTCCATCGACGCCCTGGCCTTCGTGCCCGCGCAATCCGCCAACTACCTGACCCGACCGACGCGGTTTGCCATGCTGGATGAATTGGATATGACGTTCCTGCTTGGCACCCAGGTGGTCCACCGCTCCACCTTGGCCACGCCCGGATCCAACACCGACCGGGGTATCCTGCCGTATTTCACCGCTTTTCCAGCGATCGAAGCCGATGCGCTGCGGATCGAAGGGATTTCGCACAGTTTGGAATTCGCCCTCGGGGAATGCTACGTCTTTGCCGGCCGGGAAAACGTGGCGCCGATGGCTCGCCGCAACGCAAATTCCTCGCTGGAGGGCTTGGTCGGCTTCAGCCTCGACTACATCTGCGACGACCGCACCGCGCTCGGCCTTCCCCAGCGAGCGGAACCCCACCGGTTGGTCGGCTATAGCAGCGGTGCGAGAGAATCCGACACCACTCCGGTCTGGGTGGAACTGGATCTGGCCGAAGCCGTTCCCATCGACGAGGTGCGCTTCTATCCCATCGAGCGCCTGCTGGCCGCCGGCGAAAACACCGCCGGCTTCCCGCAGGAGATGGATGTCGTGGTCCGCGATCCCGCCTCCGGCGCCATGCGCACGGTGTGCCGCTTCACCAACGAACTTCGCGACTCCCCGGGGCTCAACCCCGTCCCGCTGCGCTTCCCCGAAACCACCACCGACCGCGTCCGGCTGGAGGTGCGCCGGCAGTGGAAACCCACCGCCCGCAGCGCCGCCACCTTTGCCGTGGCCGAG
>JBGSLE010000176.1:0-3276 GCA_041740875.1 Pontiella sp.
TCGGTTTTGCCGGGGCGGTGGCGGATCGGCGGATGGATGCAGAGGTGCTGGGCCATCCGGGCGTCTGGGCGGCGGAACGGGAAAAGGTGCTGCAAATCGTGCTGAATCTTGTCCGCCACGATGTGCAGACCTGCGCGGCAGAACGGCGCTACCCGGCGCTCTTCGAGGTTCCGTTCGGCGGCGATACCGCGATCGATCTGGGCGAGGTCCGGCTCAAGGGCGTCATCGACCGCATCGATTTGGTGTTTGCCGAAACCGGTGCGCTGGAGTCGGTGCGCGTGCTCGACTACAAGGGCTCCAGCCGCGCGCGCGACCGGCGCGAGGATTACATCGACGACATCCGCCGCAACCTCGACTGCCAGCTGCCGGTCTACGCCTTCGCCGCCCAGCAACGCTTTTTCGGTGGGTTCAACACGCCGGAAGCCAACGCCATGACCGCAGCGGGCTACCTCTTCTACGAACGCGATTTCGGCGAACTCGGCAAAAAAAACGCGAAGAGCCTGCTGCCGCTGGACGAGGAGGATTTGGTCGATGGCTTCCTCCGGACGCTGTGCGAAAACCTGCGGCGGGTGAAAGCCGGGGATTTTGCTGTCGATCCGCTGGTCGCCTCCTATACTGACTATGTGTCCGTGTGCCGCACCGAGGCGGTTGCGCGGGATGAGCTGGAATAAACGGGAAACGTGAGGCGCGAGGCGCGTCACGCATCGGAACAAGGAGCATCGGATGGAAATCAAACTCAACTTTTTCGGCGCGGCAAAAAACGTAACGGGTTCCTGCTTCTACCTTGAGGCCAACGGCGTCCGGCTGCTGGTCGACTGCGGGCTCTACCAGGAACGCGAATTCAAGCCGCGCAACTTTGCCGATTTCCCCGTGCCCGCCAACACCATCGACGCCGTCCTGCTGACCCACGCCCACCTCGACCACTGCGGCCGGCTGCCCAAGCTCGTCAAGGAGGGATTCCGCGGCAAGGTCTATGCCACCTCGGCCACCGCCGAGATCGCCAACATCATCATGCTCGACGCCGCCCACATCCAGGAAGAAGACATCAAGAACAAGCTCAAGCGCCACGAGCGCAGCGGCAAGAAGAGCCCGTTCCCCTACGAGCCGCTCTACACCACGGAAGACGCCGAAAAGGTCAACGCGCTGTTCCACAAGGTGAAATACAAAACCAAGGTTCCGGTCGGCAACGGCATCACCGCCGAATTCCGCGAAGCCGGCCATGTCTTCGGCTCCTCCTCCATCCGCATCGCCGTCGAGCAGGGCAGCGAAACCCGCACCATCCTCTTCTCCGGCGACATCGGCCGCTGGAACCTGCCGATCATGCGCGACCCCGACCAGTTCGAAAACGCCGACTATGTCCTGGTTGAATCGACCTACGGCGACCGCATCCATGCCGACGTGGCCGACATTCCCGGCGAACTCGCGCGCATCATCAACGAAACGCACAAGGCTGGCGGCAACGTCGTCATCCCCAGCTTTGCGCTCGAACGTACGCAGGAGCTGTTGTACCACCTCAACAACCTGCTCAAGGCCAACCGCATCCCGCACCTGTTCGCCTTCGTCGATAGCCCCATGGCCGTCAAGATTACCGAGGTTTTCAAGAAGCACCCCGATCTCTACGACGCCGAAACCATCGCCCAGATCCGCGCCGGCGACGAGCCGTGCAACTTTCCCGGCCTCACCATGTCGCAGTCGGTCGACCAGTCCAAGGCAATCAACCACATCAAGGGCACTGCCATCATCATCGCCGGTTCGGGCATGTGTACCGGCGGTCGCATCAAGCACCACCTCAAGAACAACATCGTGCGGCCCGAAAGCACCATCCTATTCGTCGGCTACCAGTCGCATGGCACCCTCGGACGCCTCATCCTCGACCAGCCCGAAACCGTCCGTATTTTTGGCGAAGAGCTGCCCGTCGCCGCCCGCATCGAAAGGATTTCCGGCTTCTCCGCGCACGCCGACCAGTCCGAGCTGTATCGCTGGCTCTCCTCGCTCAAACAGCCCCCGCGCGCCGTCTTCGTCGTCCACGGCGAAGAATCGCAGGCCACCGCCTTTGGCCGGTTCCTCTCCCAAAAAACCGGCTGGAAATGCGAAGTGCCGGACTATGGGCAGGAAATAGCGTTACGCTGAGCGTTCAAATTCCGGGGCGTGGCCCGCGCCCTTTTTGTGCGAGGATTGGAAGGTTATGTTGCTGATCAAAACCCATCTGAAGGAGAGCGCCATTCCCGGCGCTGGACGCGGCTTGTTCGCGGCGGACGACCATCCCGAGGGAACGGTGCTGGGGCGGTTCGATCTTTCCACGGAGCGCCTGTACACGTGGGAGCAGATCAAGGACGATGCCGAACTGCTCGACAAGTGCTATTTCGAACCCGAGCTGGACCGCTACGTCTTCAGCGCCGACGATTCCCGGTTCATCAACCATTCGTGTGACCGGTTCAACTACCTGACCAACGAGCGCGGCGAAAACGTGTTTGTGCGCGACGTCCGGGGCGGCGAGGAGATTTTGGCCAACTATTGCGCCTGGCCCGGAATGGACCAACAGATCGTGCGCGACATGGTGGGAAGAAGCTGCTCCGGTTGCCCGGTTTGCCGCGATAGCTCCGGTGCCGAACCGCGTTGATCGGCCCTCGGCCTTTATTTTTTGCGGAAGCAGAAAAAAGTGGCGGAGGAAGAGGGATTTGAACCCCCGGTACCTTGCGGTACACACGATTTCGAGTCGCGCGCCTTCAACCACTCAGCCATTCCTCCGTGGTCAGGAGCGTCGGAAAGTAGTCGCTTCGCTCCCGCCGGGCAAGCTCTTTTTCCAGCGCATGCATGGCCGGGGAACGGGTTCGGATGGATAGAGTACAAAAAAGGTCTTGTTTTTGGTGGCCTTTGTCGGCTCGCGGTTTATGCTCCCCGCCATTCAACGGAGGTGCGCCATGAAGAGGCAACGGATCGGTCTGTTTTGCGGGTTGTTTTGCGCAGTTGCGGCGTGGGCTGGGCAGCCGGTGGACTACAAGGTGGATGGCCAGGTCTTCGAAGGCTATGTCGAAACCCAGGCTTCGGGGGTGCCGATGGTGCTGCTGCTGCATGATTGGGACGGCCTGACGGAGTACGAGATGAAGCGGGCGCAGATGCTCTCGGCCCAGGGCTATGCCGTTTTTTGCGCCGACCTGTTCGGCAAGGGCGTGCGGCCAACGGAGATGGCGGACCGGCGGCGCTGCACGGGTGAACTTGATGCGGACCGCCCGCGGATGCGGCGGCTGATGCAAGGCGCGCTGGATGCGGCGAAGG
>JBGSLE010000177.1:0-4859 GCA_041740875.1 Pontiella sp.
TGATCGCCAAGGGCAACATCACCTTCGACCAGGTCGAGGACGATATTGCCGGTTTTGTTTCGGACGGGGACATGGACGCGGACGCGATCTAGGCCCGCCTGGTTCGATGGAGCCCCAAACACCGCGTGTCCGGGCTTGAGCGGGCCTGCCCCAAGTGGTATCAAGGACGTTCATTTTTTGGCTTTTTGGAGAGGTTTATGAAAGTACCGGTCAGCTGGCTGAAGGAATATGTGGATTTCGAGGACACCATTGCGGGGTTGGCCGATAAGCTGACTTTCGCGGGGCTGGAGGTGGAGGGGATCGAGACGATCGGTTCCGACTTCGCCGGCGTGGTGGTGGGCGAGGTGCGGGCGGTCGAGCCGCATCCGGACGCCGACAAGCTGCGACTCTGCACCGTCGATTTTGGCGGACCGGAAACGATGCGCGTGGTCTGCGGCGCGCCAAATGTCGCGGTCGGCGGCAAATACCCCTTCGCGCCGGTCGGCACCACGCTGCCCGGCGGCTTCACCCTGAAAAAGGCGAAGATCCGCGGCGTTGAGTCGATGGGCATGCTCTGCGCCAAGGACGAACTCGGGCTCGGCTCGGACCATTCCGGCCTGCTGGTGCTCGATGCCGCGCTCAAGCCCGGCACCCCGTTCGTCGAAGTCTGTGGCGCGCCCGAAACCGTGATCGAACTCGAAATCACCCCGAACCGGCCGGACTGCCTGTCGCTGATCGGCGTCGCCCGCGAAATGGCGGTGCTCTACGGCTCCGCGCTCAAGCTGCCGAAGATCGAGATCGCCGAAACCGCCAACCCGGTGGCGGAGGAAGTTTCCGTCTCGGTCGAAGAGCCCGCCAAGTGCCCGCGCTACACCGCACGTGTTTTGAAGGGCGCGAAGGTCGGCCCGTCGCCGGAATGGATGCAGAAACGGCTCGAAGCCGCCGGCCTGCGCCCGATCAACAACGTCGTCGATATCACCAACTATGTCCTGCTCGAAACCGGCCATCCGCTGCACGCGTTCGACAAGGCGCTCGTCGCCGGCAACCAGATTGTCGTCCGCGCCGCCAAGCCGGGCGAAACGATGAAGACGCTCGACGGCGTCGAACGCAAGCTGACCGGCGCGATGCTCGTGATCGCCGACGCCGAAAAGCCCTCCGCCATCGCCGGCGTCATGGGCGGCGGCGATAGCGAAATCCGCGAAACGACCGCCACCATCCTGATCGAAGCCGCCGCTTTTGAAACCTCGACCATCCGCCACACCGCCAAGGCGCTCGGGCTCTCGACCGACTCCTCCTACCGCTTCCAGCGCGGCGTCAGCCCCGGATCCGTCGAATGGGCCAGCCGCCGCGCCGCCGCGCTGATGTGCGAACTCGCCGGCGCGGAAGTGTGCAAGGGGATCATCGACGTCTATCCGCAGCCGAAGCCGCCGGTATGCATTCCGTTCAGCTGGGCGCGCATCGAAGGGATGATCGGCTCGGGCGTTTCCGCCACCGAAATGAAACGTATTTTCCAGGCGCTCGAAATCGGCATCGAAGCGGACGACGGCGAAACCGCCGTGGCCGTGGCGCCGTCCTTCCGCCTCGACCTCGAACGCGAAGTGGATCTGGTCGAGGAGATCGCCCGCATCCATGGCGTCGATAATGTTCCGGCCAAGACGCCGCTGGCCAAGGTTGTGCCCGGCACCGACGACCGCCGCATCCGCGCCGTTTCCGACCTGCGCAACGTCTTGCAGGGGCTCGGCGTCAGCGAAATCATGAACTACACGCTGGTCAACCATCCGCTGCTCGACCTCTTCAACACGCAAAACCGCGCCAGCCGCGAAGAGCTGCCGCATCCGATCAGCGCCGACCAGTCGGTCCTGCGCACCTCGCTCATCCCGCAGCTGGTCGAAAGCCTCGGCCGCAACCAGTCGCGCCAGATCGACGAAGCCTGCTTCTACGAACTCGGCCGCGTCTTCAACCGCGTGGACGGACGGCCGGTGCAGGCCGAAACTGTCTCGCTCGGCATGATGGGCCCCGTCGGCCGCCCGCTGCTCGCCAAGCGCGCGCCGGTCGCCGACGAGGAAATGTTCACCTGGATGAAGGGGTTGGTGGAAAAACTCTTCGCCGCCCAAAAACGGACGGCCTCGTTCAAGGCCGAAGACCGCCCCGAATTCGAGCCGGGCATGGCTGTCGCCGTCTTTGCCGACGGGGAACCCGCCGGCTGCATGGGATTGGTCAACAAGGCCGCCCGCGCGGAATGGCGCCTCAACGGGCCGGTCGCCGCCGCCGAACTCCAGCTCGAAGCGCTGCTGAAAAACGTCTTCCAACTCCGCAAGGTCAAGGATCTGGCGCAGTTCCCCTCCATGAGCCGCGACATCGCCCTCATCCTCGACCAATCGGTCCAGCACGGCGACGTGGTCGCGCTGATCGAAAAGGCCGATCCGTCCGACCTCGAATCGTTCGGGCTGTTCGATGTCTACCAGGGCAAGTCCATCGGGCCGGGCAAAAAGAGCATGGCGTACACCTTCACCTACCGCTCCGCCACGCAGACCCTGACCGACAAGAAGGTCAACAAGACCCACCAAAAGCTCATCGAAACGCTCTGCCAGGAACTCGGTGCCACCCTGCGGGAATCCTAGCATGAAAAAATGGACTAAATGGTTTGTAGGGGGGGTATCGATCCTTTTGGTGGTTGGCGCTTACCTAGGCAGGCATTCGGCTCGGATCTCCGATGAAGCCAGTGGTCTCGCACCCGTTTGTGTGGCTACCGAAGTGGAGGAATCGGATCCAACCACGCCCGATTCATGCAGCTCCTGCATAATCGAAGGCGCAGGTTCTGAATCGAACAGAATGGTTCTCGTGTCATTGGAGGATATCCCAAACGGACCCTTAAGGGATGGATTGCTTGGGCTGGACGACCCTATTCAGAAAGAGGCGTTAAGGAATTTAAGCCAGATTGGATTTCAGCCGAGCGATGCCAACTCAATGCGTGTGGATCCGTTAGGCGGCATATATTTCGTCTGTACGTTTACAGACGAGGGTGCCACAGCGGAAAACGCCATAGCGGCAGCCGATGAGGGGGATGCCGAAAACGCACCATCCATCGAAGGGGCAAGTGTTCCCATCGCGAATCCGCCTATTCGCCACAGTCGCCCGGGGGCGAGCAAGGTGCTATTCCTGGATTTCAACGGGCATGTGGTTGCCAATACGCGATGGAATATAAACCCTACCTACGGTTCTATCGCTTCGTGGGATTGCCGCCCCTACGATATTGACAGTAACGAGACGACATTCAGCAACACCGAACAGGCCAACATTATTCAGATTTGGGAGCGCGTGGCGGAAGATTACGCGCCTTTTGATGTCGATGTCACCACCGAGCAACCGGAAGCGTGGACGGCCACCACCGCCCATGCCTTGATCACGCCGGTCACCGACAAATCCGGCCAGCGTTGCCCCCATTACAGCTATGGAGGGGTGGCCTACGTCAATGCATTTGGGGACTACGACTTTTCCTACAACTATTCCGGCAACTGCTATTCGCCGGCATGGGTGACGGACATGGCGATGGCCGACATTGCGGAAGCAGCGTCCCATGAATTGGGCCATAACCTTGGCCTGAGTCATGACGGAACCCAAATGGGTGGCGCCGAATATTATGCGGGGCACACAACCCCGCCCATCAGCTGGGGCCCGATCATGGGAACCGGATATAGCAGGAACATTTCCCAATGGAGCAAGGGCGAATACTACGATTCAAACCGCTCTCAGGATGACCTGCTGATCATCAAGAATCTGCTAGGCTATCGACCCGATGATTATGGTGACAATAAAACGACTGCATCTTCACTTTCGGTTTCGACGGACGGATCAGTTGACCAGGGCGGGGTTGTTGAAACTACGGACGACCCCGATGTGTTTTCCTTCTCGACAGGAGCGGGGCAAATCACGATCAACGCAAATTCCTACAGGGCCGCAACTTCCACTTGGGGAGGGAACTTGGACATATCGTTGGAATTGTACAATGAATCTGGAACCCTGGTGGCATCCAGCAACCCAGAGGCCGAAGCACGGGCTTCCGTAAGCCTGATGGTTGTGTCCGGAACCTATTACCTGCATGTGAAGCCGACAGGCGTTGGATCCCCGACTGTGAATCCCCCTTCGGGTTACACGTCCTATGGCAGTCTAGGGCAATATTGGCTTTCCGGAACGATTGCCAACGACATGGATTCCGATGGCATTCCGAACAATTGGGAACAGCAATATTTCGCCAGCCCGACGTGGGCGGTGGCGACGGCGGACAGCGATGGCGACGGGTCGGACAACTACGCCGAGTTCGTGGCGGGCACCCATCCGACCAACCCGGCGTCGGTCTTCAAGATTTCGGCGCACAAGGCCTCGGCGGGCGGCACGCCCTTCATCATCAACTGGACGACGGTTCCGGGACGCGTCTACACGGTCGGCTACACCTACAACCTGGTCTACGTGCCTTTCACCAATAATATTCTCGCCGCCAACCTGCCCTACACCGTCAACAGCTACACCGACACGGTGCAGCGCGCGGAACAGCAGATCTTCTACCGCGTCGATGTGAAGCCGGGGCAATAGGCCGCAGGGGTTCGTTCCAGCCTTCAGGCTGCCCGCTGCCATCGTGTGAACTGCCGTGGCGCAGCGGGGGTTTCTTTACAATCTCCATGCAGTGGGCTATAGGCATCGGCGCAGGTCGGCGATGGGGCCGTCGGCGCACACACCATGAAAGCGATCATCACAGCAGGCGGATTGGCATCGGCCGTCGCGGTCGCGGCGATCCTGTTCCTGCCCGCAAAACCGGAGCCGGTGGCCGTCGATCCGCCGCCTGCGGTTTCCGAGGAGCCGGTGATCTTGGCCTCGGAGCCCGC
>JBGSLE010000178.1:0-2145 GCA_041740875.1 Pontiella sp.
GGGCGTAGGGCGTGTCGCGGTCGTAGCCCGGCCGCCCGGTGCCCCAGCCTTCATAGTACATGTAGAGCGTGCCCTGGTGTTCGAAAACCTCGCCGTACCAAATGCCGCCTTCATCCCACGTCCCGGCCTCGCCGCGTGTGAAGAAGGGCTGCGGATGGACCACTTTCGTCCAGTTGAGCAAGTCGTCCGACCAAGCCACGTGGAAGCGGTCGGGATAGTCCATGTGGCGGTCGCTGCACTGGTAAACCATGTACCAGCGGCGGTTTAGCTTGAAGATGCGCCCGCCATGCACGGAATGGCTGTCGAAAGCGCCTTTGGGCCCCGTGTCGAGCGCCAGCCGCTGCGGCGCGCTGGCAAAATCGGTCGGGTCGGGTGTGATGGCCAGGTAGGTTTTGAGGCGGCCGGTCGGTTTGCGTTTCACCGGATCGTATTTTACGTCGCCGTAGAAAATGTAGTAGCGGCCCTGGTGGAAGACGGCGTCGCAGGGGCCGCTGCGCTCCTGCAGCGGATTGGCGGCGAACTTGGCGAAGGTGAGGCCGCCGTCGGTCGAGTAGGCGCCGGCCAGGCATCCGCCGTTGCCGTACGAAACGCCCTTGTAGAACATAAGAAGCACGTCCTTCCCGTTGCGGGCCTTGCCCCAGGCCGGGGCGCAGTCGAGCAGGTGCTTGCCGTCGTAGCCCTCGCGCGGGCCGTGGACGAGAATCGGGTTGGCGGGATGCTCCTTCCACGGGCCGGACGGCGAAAAGGTGGCGGCCTCTTGCGTGAGCAAGCCGATGCTGTCGTGGTAGTGCTCTTCGGGGCTTCCGCCCTCTTCAGGGTAGTAGCCGGAGCCGCGGAGATACATGCGCCAGCGTCCATCGGGCGACTCCTCCGGCGTCAGGATGGCGGCGTTGGCCACATGCACGGCGCGCCACGGGTGGTTGCGGTCGATGGGAATCACCGGCTTGTCGAGCGCCCGTTGCATCAGCGTGCCGTCAACCGCGCCTTGTGCGCACAGTGCAGCCAGCCCCGCCAGGCCGATGGCCATTCTTGCTACGTGATGTTTTCCAGGTTCCATGGGGTGGCGCTATTCCGGCTTCAGCGCGTGGGCGCCCTGCTTTTCGGCGGTGATGATGCGGATGCGGTCGATCGCCGAACCCGTGTGGATATCGACGTGGAGGGTGCGCCGGTCCGCGCCGATCTCCACGATGTCCGCCGGGTCGTGGTCGGTGTTCCGCTCCAGTCCGGAGAGCGGCGGAAAGGCCACTTCCGAATGGCCAAGGAATTCGTTCGAATCGCGCAGCGCCACCCAGGAGGTGATCACCGCCAGGATTTCGGTGTCGAACGAGACCGATCCGGTGAAGTGGATATGGTGGCCTTCCCAGTCCGCCGGGGTCTTGGAATCCGATTTGACCGGATTGAATTGCAGCAGGTGGCTACGGACCGCCTGGCCGGGGGGCGGCGTCCAGGAAAAGGCGTTTAGTTGGCTCGTCTCCACCTCCTCGTGGTCGGCCGCTTCGTATCTTCCCGGACGGTCGAGGTTGACCATCAGCGGCGCGGCGAGCCGCACGTTGCGCCGCTCCGGCAGGATTTGGAGGGATTGGTTGTCCTGGTAGGCGGCCAGGCGGCCGAGCACATCGGGCGGCGTGGGCTTGACCGCGCCGCTCGTTTGCATGATTCCCGCCGCGATCGCCCAGGTTTTGGAATACGGCAGGCCGTCGAAGTCGATTTTTTCGACGCTATGCCCGTCGACCGAGAGGGCTTCGCCTTCGTAGAGCAGGCGGGAGGGTTCCGAGGGGGCGTACGGACTGCATACGACCTCGCCGGAGAAGACCGACGAAGAGGATTTGCCGCCCTCGTCGGCCTGGACGCCGAAGGTCGTTCCCAGGTCGATGTATTTCGCGTGGGGCGTGCGCACCGCGAACCGCTGCGCGCTGGGCGGGCACCAGGCGCTGAGCTTGCCGTGGTGCAGGGTCATGGCCAGTTCGTCCTCGATGGAAAAGTGCGCCGGGGCTTCGATGGCGACAATGGCGCCGCTGGAAAACTCGATCTGCATGACGCCGGTCTCGAAGGCGATCTCCCGCCCCATCAGGTTCGCGCCGTGCAAGGGGCGCTGTTCGCCGGCCTCGACCGGTTCGATGTAGGCCACCCGGGCATAGCTGCCGG
>JBGSLE010000179.1:0-7844 GCA_041740875.1 Pontiella sp.
AAGGCGTAGAGCGGCAGGCGCGGGTCGAGGTTTTTCACCAGCCGCTGGAAGACCCGCGCGTTGCCGTCGCCGCCATGCACCAGGAAAAGGGGGGCGGCGGAGGGATCGCCTGTTTGCAGGCGCTGGAGCGAGCGGTATTCGTTGCGCAGCGTTCCGGCCAACTCGTTGTCGATCACCGCCGCCAGGCTGCGGATGGTCGGCGGCGCGGAAAGGTCGAAGAGCGGAAATTCGCGCCCGTAGCGGAGCCGGATGCGGTCGTAGACCTGCAACGCCAGCAGCGAGTCGCCGCCGACCGCGAAAAACGGGTCATCGAGGCCGACCTGTCCGGCCTGGAGCACCTCGCGCCAGATGCCAACGAGCGTGCGCTGCGTTTCGGTTGCCGGTTCCTGGGGTTTCATGGCGTTAGCTGCGGAGGAAGAACTGGCGCACCTTGCCGAGGTTTTTCCAGGCGAGCGTATGGAGGCCGCCGATCCGGTTGCGGCGGATCACCTGCCAATCCTCGCGCGATTTCTTGACGATATGCTTCAGGCTGCGGTTGCTGATGCCGCCGAGGCGCATCTTGACGAGCACCATGCGCAGGTAGGCCGGCTCGATCCCGTGCTGCGAAAGGATGCGCAGCATGAAATCATAGTCGGCGGCACAGGTGTAGGAGGTGTCGAAATAGTCGCCGCCGGACAGCTTGGCGCGTTCGAAGACCGCGCGCTGGAGATAGAGCGTCGGATGCGGCGGCATCCAGCCCCATTTGAGGTTGCGGCGGTGGTAGGTGCCGCTCGCCCAGTGGCGGACGACGGAATAGGAGCCGGCGGCGGGCTGGACATACTGCAAGTCGCCGTAGAGCGCCTCGGCCCCCGAATTCTCCAGCGCGCAGGCGATGCGGCTGAGCACCCCCGGCGCGGCCAGGAAATCGTCGGCATGCAGGAAGCCGACCACGTCGCCGGTCGCCCGCCTGACCCCCTTGTTGAGGGCGTCGTAGATGCCCTTGTCCGGCTCCGAAACCAGAATGTCCGGCTGGAACGACCCCGCCTGGATCGCGGCCAGCGTGCCGTCCTTCGAGGCACCGTCGATGACGATCCATTCGATCTGTTCGCGCGGGTAGTCCTGCTCCGCGATGGAGCGCTGGGTTTCCGCGATGCTCGCCGCGGAATTGTAGGTTGCCGTGATGATGGAGATTTTCATGCTATTTTAAAGATGCCGGAATCGTCTCCTTGCTTCGGCACAGGGATATACAGGGAAAACGGAAGCCATCCAAACGAATTTCGCCAAGGATCGCCCGGCCACGCAAATATCTATGCGACTCTCCAATTTTACTCATACATGGTAGAATTCTTGCTAATAGTTTCCCTCTCGAAGCGTCCCGTCCGCGGACGCGCGGGAAAAAAGGGGAAAACAAATTGAACCAACCACGGCACAAGCGCTGTCTGCTTTCGCTATTTATTGCGTTTGGCTTTGTTGCGCCAAATGTTCGCGGCCAGGATGCCGGTGCGCTGCGCTGGATGGGGCACTGGAAAGGCGAAGGCTTGCGCGAGCAATTGGTTCGCGAAGTGCTCGAGGATTTCTCATTCCTGAACCAGGACATCCAGATCGAGTTTGCCTTCGCCGCCGATGTGCTGCCCGAAAAGAGCCCCGCCGCCGCCGCCGAGCTGATTGCCCGGATGGTTCGTACCGGCACGATCGAGTGGGACGTGGTTTGGCTGGATGCGACGATCTACCGGCGGGTCGCCAAGCTGTTGGACGATCCCGGCTGGGGTGCGAAACACCTGGTCGATTTCTTCGGCAACCCGGCCGTCGAACAGGCGCACAAACCCTTTTTGTTCCAGGAGAACACCCATTGCCGGAATACCGGCTCGATCTTGACGGGCCCGTACATCGAGGGGTTTTTCTACCTGATGATCTACAACCCGTCGCTGGCGCAACGGCTCGGGCTGGAGATCCGGGAAGAGGAGATGACCGCCGCCGACCTGCTGGGCTATGCCCGGCGGCTGGACGAATACAACCGGACGGCGGCGGAACCGGTCGATTTGCTGGCCCTGTTCGCGAATTCGGGCTCCTTGCAGCGCCTCGCCTACAACCTGTTCCTCTCCTGCCCCCCCGAAGAGCTGGCCGGAAACGCCGAACCCGCCATCGCCCGGGTGCTGCAAACCTTCGAGC
The DNA here is from genome assembly GCA_041740875.1 of Pontiella sp. GTDB lineage: Bacteria > Verrucomicrobiota > Kiritimatiellia > Kiritimatiellales > Pontiellaceae > Pontiella. Next base: position 2,149 of record JBGSLE010000179.1, read on the forward strand.
AGCTCGGCCGGTGCGAGTCGGTGCGCGGCATGGATGTCACCCGCGATTGGGAGGCGGCCTCCCGGATGTTCATGGCCGACCGGGCGCTCTTCATCGCCGACGCCACCTGGCGCTGCAACATGCTGACGGCCGCCTACCCGGACATCTCGCGAAAAGCCGCCCCCGCCCAGATGCCCGGCTTCGGCCCGCAACGCTATTGCATCGGCGGCTTCATCCCCACCTGGGCGGTCATGAAGAACAGCCCGGCCCGCGCGGCCGGCATCCGGCTGATGGAATTCTGGAGCCGCCCGGAAATCGCCGAAAAATGGGAGCGCTACACCAAAAACCCCAGCGGGCTGCGCGGCGGCGTCTACGACCCGGAATACCGCCAGGACGCCTTGGCCATCTACCAGCGGCGGCTGAGCCGGGGCCGGACCTTCCGACCGGACCTCTTCCTTGAACAGGATGAGGTTCCCCCGCCGATCATGGCCTACTCCGCCTTCCTCCTGCCGCTGCTCCGGCAGGAAACCACCGCCGCCGAGGCCATGCAAACCGTCGCCAGGACAAAACCCCGATGAAGTCGTTCAAATCGCTCGCCGTCAAACTCGGCCTCGCGGTCTTTTCGGCCGCCGCCCTCGGCTTTGCCACCCTCGGCCTCTACTTCACCCACGTCTTCTCGCGTCAAATCGACCTGCGCCTCGATACCCAGGCGCGGATCCCCGCGCGCCTGATGAACGAACAGGTCCTGCCCTACCGCGCGGTGCGCGACATCCGGTCGGTTTCCGACCTCGTCGGCGAGCCCGTGGCGTATGCCGAAGTGATCCGCGGCAACCGCGCCGTCTACTACAGTTCGGATCCGGCCCAGGAGGGCACCATGAGTTCCTGCGCCATCGGCACGGCGGGGGAAAGCGACTGCACCATCGTCCATGACCCCCAGCACACGTCGATGCATGTGGCGTCGCAACTGTTCGCGGACGGCCACGCCCTCGGCGAACTGCACCTGGAGATCGACATCCGGCAGGCCACCGCAAAAAAGCGGGCCGTCGCCGCCTCCTTCTTCACCGCCAGCCTGGTCTGCACCCTCTTCACTTCCCTGACCGGGTCGCTCCTGATCCGGCGGCTGACCCTGCCGCGCATCAAGGATTCCCTCAACTGCCTCAAGCTGGCCTCGGACGGGGAATATGCCGCGCGGATCCGGGTCGGGGGAACGTACGACGAACTCGGCATGCTCGAATGCGGCATCAACAGCATGATCGCGCATCACCAGGCCCGGAAGGCCAACGAGCACCGCCTGCAAATCGAACTCAACAGCCACCGCCTCCACCTCGAAGAGATGGTCCGCCAGCGCACCAAGGAACTCAACGAAACCCTCCGGCGCCTCAAGGTGTGGGACGACACCAAAAACCTTTGGCTTAACCTAGTCTCCCACGAAATGCGCACCCCCCTCACCGGCCTCATCGGCACCGCCGATCTCCTTTTTTCCGTCCTCCCCAAAAACCACGAGATGCACGAACTGCGCAAGGGCTACGACCTCTCCGTCGACCGCATGAACAAACTCATCAGCGACGCCATGATGCTCACCGAGACCCATCTCGACGGCCACGCGCTCAACAACCAAACCCTCGACTGGGGCCCCTTCTTCAAGCAAGCCTGCTGGAAATTCAAGGAGCACAAGCCCGGCACCAACTTTTCCCTCTCCTTCGACCCCGCCAGCAACGTCGCCGTCAAGGCCGACCCCGAACTGCTCGAACGCGCGCTCGTCGACCTCATGCTCACCGCCGACCATTGCGTACGCAGCCATGAATCCATCGCCATCGCCACCTGGGCCGGCAACGAGCGTGTCGTGGCCGAGATCGCCACCGACGGCAAATCGCTGCCCGAACAGGATCTGGAGGTCTTCTTCGAGGTCGGCGGGCAGCGCACGCTCCTCAAAGGCGGCGCCGACTTCGGTCTCGGGCCCGTGCTCTCCCACCGCATCGTCCAGCTATTCAAGGGCACCTGCACCGTCTACAACGGCGAGGGCAAAGGCATCGTCATCCGCATGGAACTCCCGCTCGCCCCCCGCCCCCCCGCCACCGGTTTCCGGCGCAACAGCTGAGTCCAAAGACACCGGAAGATCCTGCGATCCGGAAGAGGGCTGGTTCAACACGAGTCCAAGGAAACCAGGGGGCAGGAAAGCCCCCTCTCCGGAGCGGGGGCGTTCCAGCCCCCGTCTACTTCAAGAACCAACCAAAGGTACTTCGCCTTCGCCGGCCTATCCCGTCTTCAGTTTAAATTTATTCCATTCCCGTGCGCCCGGATCTTCATCGCGCAAAGCCGCGGAGCCGCAAAGCCAGCAGGGGGATTTGCTTCTATTCTTCGCGCCTTTGCGACTTCGCGTGAAAATACGAAATGAATAGGAAGGTGGTATTATTTTATTTTCGGGACCGGGGGCGGTTTCACGCCCGGATCCCGGGTCTCTTTCACCCAGGCCAGCAATGCCGCATAGAGCCGCGCCAGCTCCTTGCGGGATTTTGTGTCGCCGGCCAGATTGCGCATTTCGTCGGGATCCGACTTCAGATCGTACAACTCCAGCGCCGGAACCTTGCCCTTGAGGCTCTGGGGATCCATCTCGGCCAGAATCCGATAGGCCTCCGGAAATTTGTTTTTGTGCTTAACGGTTTCGGCGTACGTCCGGTTGCCCCACTTTTCGAAATCCCGGCTATCGGCCTGGATCATGCGCCAGGCGGGATCCAGGTTTTCGCGGTAGATCAGCTTCCACCGGCCATCGAACACGCTGCGTTCCTGCATCGCGTCGTTCTGGTCCGGCCCGCGGTTCGCGATTTCGGCAAAGATGAAGGCATGCCCCGCCGCTTTCGGCGCTCCGGCCAGTACCGGCTTGAGCGAGAGGCCATGCGTTTTCGCCACCGGTTCCAACCCCAGCAGATCCAGCAGCGTCGGCATGATATCCAGCTCGCTCGCCAGCACGCTTGAACGGAGCCCGCCCTTCATGCCCGGCGCACGGATAATCATGGGCGTGCGCAACCCCAGGTCGTACAGCGTCATCTTGCCGTGCTGGAAGGTCGGGCCATGGTCGCCTAGAAAAACAATGATCGTATTCCCCTCCTCCCCGGAAGCGCGCAGCGCCTCCAGGGCCTCCCCGACAACCCCGTCCGCCTCTTCGACCGCGGCGAGGTATTCGGCCCAATCCTGCCGCACCACGGGCGTGTCGGGCAGATAGGCGGGCGGTTTCACCTCCGAGGGATTCACCCGTATCTTCACCTTGTCGCTATTCGGATAGGGCCGGTGCGATTCGGGAATATCGTAAAACAGATGCCACGGCTTGCCCGCCTTTTTCGCGCGCTGGATAAACTCCGCCACGGCTTCGCGGCCGTTGTGCTTGATAAACTCGTCGTACGGGAATTTTTCGTTCGGGAAGACGTGCAGCTTGTGCGTGACGCCCTGGTAGTAGCCCGCCGCCTTCAGCCGCTCGACGAGCGTCGGAATATCGCTCCGGATCGAATTGCCCTCCGACCTTTCGCGCTCGGCCGCGGTCACCTCCGCCGCGGGCTTGTGGTAGTTCTGGGTATTGTTCATCAGCCCGCTGGTATGGTTGTGCAGCGAGGTATAGATGGCGGCCTTCGAAGCGGAACAGACCGGATAGGCCACAAACGCATTTTCAAAATAGGCGCCGGAGCGGGCCAGCGAATCCATGTGCGGCGTCTGCAACCCCGGCGTACCCAGAAAGCTGAGATGGGCGCCCTGGTCCTCCGTGAGAATGAACAAAATATTCGGCCGCTCCACCGCGATGCAACCAGCCGCCGCCAACCAGCATCCCGCCCCTGCGGCGGCCATCCGCCCCGCCAACCTATTTTTTTTATGCCTCACAAAACCAACTCCTTTGCCGTGTAATTTCAATTTCATATCGATATCGGTCTGTTTTCTAGTAGGGCCGACCGAGACGGATTGCACGCCCTCCGTTGCGCCCCACGCGGGCGGTTGCGCCGCAACGGAGCAGGGATGCTCCGTCTACGATCCAGCGGCTCAGCGCATCGTGGCGCGGTACCAGTCGACAAACTTGCCGAGGCCGGCCTTGAGGCTGGTGACGGGCTGGTAGGCGAGCTTGGCCTGGGCGCGGGAAATGTCGGCGTAGGTGATGGGCACGTCGCCGGGCTGCATGGGCAGCATTTCCATTTTGGGTTCGACGCCGAGGGTTTCGCCCAAATAGGCGATCATCTCCATGAGCCGTTCGGGCTGGTTGTTGCCGAGGTTGAAGATTTCGTAGGGTTCCAGTCCGTCGGCGAAGAGCGCGGCGAGGACGCCTTGGACGATGTCGTCGATGTAGGTGAAGTCGCGCTGCATGTCGCCATGGTTGAAGACGGGGATGGATTTGCCTTGGAGCATGGCGTCGGTGAAGAGCCAGTAGGCCATGTCGGGGCGGCCCCACGGGCCGTAGACGGTGAAAAAGCGCAGGCCGATGGTCTGGAAGCCGTAGAGGTGGGTGTAGCAATGCGCCATCAGTTCGTTGGCCTTCTTGGTGGCGGCGTAGAGGCTGACGGGGTGGTCGACCGGATCGGATTCCGCAAAGGGCACCTTTTGGTTTCCGCCGTAGACGCTGGAGCTGGAGGCGTAGACCAGGCGCGGGATGGCGTGGTGGCGGCAGCATTCGAGCATGTTCAAATGGCCGGCGAGGTTGGACTGTTCGTAGGCGAAGGGGTTTTGGAGCGAGTAGCGCACGCCCGCCTGCGCGGCGAGGTGGCAGACGCGGTCGGGGGCGTGAGACGTGAAACTTGAAGCCAGAAACTTGAAATCGGAAATATCGCCCCGAAGGCCGGTATAGCCAGGTCGGGCTTCGAGCCGGGCGTGGCGGGCTTCCTTGAGGGCGACGGGATAGTAGTCGTTGAAGTTGTCGAAGCCGACCACCTCGTGCCCGGCATCGAGCAACGCATGCGAAACGGCGGAACCAATGAAGCCGGCGGCGCCGGTAACGAGGATTTTCAAAGCGAAGTTCCTTTGGCGATTTTTTCGTTGTAGCGGATTTCGGCAACCTTGAGGTCGATCATGTATTCATACATCGAGCGCATGACGGAATAGCGGAAGCCGGGGATGCCGTCGAGCAGCCCGAGGCGGACCACGTAGAGGTAGCCGAACATCAGCAGCGGCCGTCCGGGCAGCCGGTAGGCGAGTGTCTTGAGCGCGCGGCGGCGCACGGCGGCATCGCCGGAAAAAAAGTCGCCCAGGCGCAGCTTGCCTTTGATTTCATGGACGAGGTCCTGCGCCTCCATCGTCGAATAGCCGTTATGCCGGGCGAACCAGTGGCCGACCCCGTGCGAAAAGGGATAGTGGATGATGTGCCCTTCGAGCGAACCGGTCTTGCCATCAACGACCGCCACGGGATTGACGAGCCGTTCGTAGCGTATTTTTTCGGGGCGGAAAACGCGCGTGATCCAGGTCGGGTAGAGCTGCGAGCGCTTTAGCCAGCGGCCCATGAAAAAATCCTTGCGGCGCACCTGGAAAGCGGAAAAACCCTCGCCGTTTTTTTCGAGCGTGGCGAGTTCGCCGCGCAGCGTGTCATCGCACGTTTCGTCGGCGTCGGTATAGTAGACCCACGGGTGCTTGAACCGGATGTTCTGGACGGCCCAGTTTTGGTGGGCGGACCAATTGTCGAATTTGCGCTGCACAATGCGCGCGCCAAGCTTTTCGGCCAGCTCGACGGTGCGGTCGTCAGAGAAGGAGTC